>CALMBN010000240.1 GCA_937860195.1 uncultured Novosphingobium sp. | reverse complement strand
TCAATAAAGTCAATGGCTTGACTTTGCGAAGGTCGACCGCGCCATTTTGCGGCTCAACTTCACGGCTTGGCGGCGCAAGGTCGGCAAAAGCCTCGTCCAGACTTGTTGGCCTGGGCGCAGCAGGCTGCACAACCGCAGTGGTGGGCGATTTCGCCAGATCGAAGCCCTGCACGTCAGGTGGCACAGCAGGTCCAACGGGAGTGGGGTTGGGTGCAGGAGCCGGTATGGCCGGCGGTGGTGGCGGAGCAGGCACCGGCTTGGGCGGCACGACCGCCTGCACTGCCTGCACCGTTCCGCCGGTTGTTTCGCGGCTAACCTGCGGTTCGGGAGGCGGAACCGCAGCTGGCTTGGCCACAGGTTTGATGGCTACCGGCTTGCCCCTGACCTTGTCATCAACTTTCCCCTTGCTTGGTGCTGCGGCCGGCGGCGGGCTGGCCGCTGCAACCAATAGGCGTGGGCGAGAATAGGCCGCCAAGCGCGGGTCGTCGTTGCCAATTTCGGACGCCCGGGGAAAGCGCCCCAGATTGCCAGCTGCGGCTTGCTGGGCCGCGGTCAGTCGCGGCATATAGCGCAAATAGGCGGTGATTCCGGTCGCCATTTCCGGCGGCATGGTCTGGCGGGCGATCGATTCCGCTTCGTCGGTTTCACCCATGATCGCCAGGCCAAAAGCGCGGGTCCGCCACGCCGCCTTGTCCTGCTTTTGCAAGAGCGGCGCGAGAGTCTGATCCATCCCATTACGGTCATGCGAAATCGCCTGACTCAACGCAAGGCGGCGCAAGGTCTCATCATTGGGCGCGGCGGCGAGTGATTGGCGGTAATAATACTGCGCTGTCACATTGTCGCCAACCAGATCGAAAGCCAGCCCACGATCCGACAGTCGCTCGGGATCGATCGGGCCGCTCTTCTCGGCCTCGTCAAACAGTTCGATCGCGGTAAATGGATCTTCGTCCAGCAAATAGGCACCGGCCAGACCGGCCTTGATCCTGGCATTGCCCGGCTGGAGCGTCAGCGCGCGCTTGAAGAACCCGATTGCGGCCTGTGCATCACCCAGATCGAGCGATGCCTTTCCCGCTTCCGCCAGGGCATCAACATCCTGCGGGTTGTGAGCCAGCCGGTTCAGCGCGTCGTTGAGCCTCATCCCCGCCGACTTTTGCGGAATCGCCTGAACCACGGGATGGGCAACTTGCGGGATCGCTTGCCGGGCTAGCGCTGGTCCAGATGCAAGCAGCGCCAACGCCAGCACGGGCGCAGCGATGGCGTATCGATGGCGAGCATCAAGCGGAGGCATGGGACGCCGCGTTAACCTTTTCACGCAGACAGGCAAGCGGGGATCGCACCGTCACCGAATGCAATCCCCAAGCTTAACCGGACTGAAGCGTTACTGGTTGTTTTGTCGCCCGAGGAAGCGCGGGATCGAGATCGAAGGTCCATCATCGTCGTCGTCCTCGGTGTCGTCCGATTTGGCACCACCGCGCGACAGGTTTGCCATGCGTTCAAACAGCGTCGCACCGCTGCTGACCTTGGGCGCTTTAGGGGCGGGGTCGCTTCCGCCATCGCCGCTTGTGCTGCCGCCGCTGCTGCTCGCACCGGTTCCAGCCGGGGCATCGCCGCCCTCGCCGCCATCCGATCCAGCCTCGGCGGTATCATCGCTGCTCGACACCAGCCCGCGACGGCGACCTGGCAGCGGAGTGCCTGAGGCCGCTGGCTCGTCGTCATCGGCCAATCTCGAAGCATCGAGCAAAAGCTCATCCCCGGCTCCGTCGGCAGTCGAAACGCCCTCTTCGGCTTCGAATTCAAGTTCGAGCGGCTCGCCCGCAACTGCTTCCGCACCAGCATTGGGCGGAGTCAGTTCCGGCATATCCCAATCATTACCAGCAGCAGCCTCGACCTCATTTTCGGACTCGGCCGCTTCGGCAACTGGGTCAGTCTCTGATTCGGGCACGCTCTGGCGTTCAAACAGGGGCTCGACTGCCGGGATTGCGGCAGTCGGACGAGCCGGCCCGCGCGACGAACCAAAGGTCAGCGGACGGGCTGCTTCCTCGGCCTGTGATGCGCTCTGCTCAATCCCGGTGGCGACCACTGACACGCGAATCTTGCCGTTGAGATCAGGGTTGAAGGCGCTTCCCCAAATGATATTGGCGTTGGGATCGACCAACTCGCGGATGTGGTTGGCAGCCTCGTCCACTTCGAGCAACTTCATGTCGTCGCCGCCGATGATCGAGATGATAACGCCCTTCGCGCCCTGCATCGACACGCCATCGAGCAGCGGGTTGGCAATCGCCTTTTCCGCAGCTTCCAATGCGCGATTCTCACCTTCCCCTTCGCCGGTGCCCATCATCGCTTTGCCCATCTCGGCCATGACCGAGCGGACATCGGCAAAGTCGAGGTTGATCAGGCCGGGCATGACCATCAGGTCGGTGATCGAGCGCACCCCTTGCTGGAGCACCTCATCCGCCATCTGGAACGCTTCCTTGAAGGTGGTTTCCGCTTTGGCGACCAGAAACAGGTTCTGGTTGGGAATCACGATCAGGGTATCGACGTGCTTTTGCAGCTCCTCGATCCCGGCCTCGGCAGCCCGCATCCGGCGAGTGCCTTCGAACAGAAACGGCTTGGTCACCACGCCGACAGTCAGCACGCCCTTTTCGCGGGCCGCTTTGGCAACAACCGGGGCTGCGCCCGTGCCGGTGCCACCGCCCATCCCGGCGGCAATGAAACACATGTGGACCCCGTCGAGCGCACGCTCGATCAGGTCCATGCTTTCTTCCGCTGCCGCGCGGCCAACCTCGGGGCGGGCCCCGGCGCCAAGTCCCTGGGTGATGTCAGAGCCAAGCTGGATCCGGTGCTCGGCAATCGCGTTGTTGAGCGCCTGAGCATCGGTATTGGCAACCACGAAGTCGACCCCCTCGATCCCCGCGGTGATCATGTTGGCAATCGCGTTGCCGCCAGCCCCGCCAACCCCGATCACGGTGATCCGGGGACGCAGTTCTTCGACAGCGGGAGGTCCGATATTGATGCTCATCTACGATCTCCTGTCCGCATGGCGGATACAACTCATTCCTTGCAGCAGTCTTGCACGCTTCGAATCGTCTAATCAAAGGCGAGTCAACCATTTTCCACAGTCCCCCGGCTGCAATTGCGGGAACCTACGTGGTCAAAAATACTCCCGCATCGCGTGGTAGAGCCGATTGACCAGTGCAAAACCCTTATACCGCAGCACTGGTTGATAACCTGGTCCGATCGCGCGGATATCGATCGGGTCGGCTGCAGCATAGAGGACGAGGCCCGAAAGCGTTGAGAAACCAGGGGTTGCATGGGCCTCGGCCAGACCTTTCAGATGCTGCGGTTTGCCGAGCCGGACCGGCTTGCCCAGCGCGCCTTGTGCAAAGTCCGCCAGCCCCGTCAGCTCTGCTCCGCCGCCCGTGATAACCACCAACTGCCCGCGTTGACCCGTAAAACCAAGACCTTTCAACGCCCTGGTCACCTCGTCAATCCATGAGGCCAGTTGCATGGTGACGACCGAGACAAGCTCTGCCCTGGGAATCCGGTTCTTGTCATCGGCGTGGCGCGCTGCCGGGCCGCCGGCATCTTCCCCCGGAGCATTGACCGGAATCATCTCGCGATGATCGGTCGGGCTGGCGATCGCGGAACCATGGACGCACTTGAGCCGCTCAGCCTGAAACCGGCGTATCCCGAAGGCGCTGGCGATCGCATCGGTGATATCGCCCGAACCGAGCGGTATCGTCACCAGCCCCAGCAACATTCCCGCCGCATAGACCGAAACATTGGTCACTTCCCCGCCAAATTCGACCAGCGCCACACCCAGCTCGCGTTCTTCGGACGACAGACAGGCGTGACCTGCTGCGATCGGCGAGCCAACCACGGCTTCGACCTGCAAATGCGCATTCTGGACTGCTTCGGTGATATTGCGCAGCGGCGCACCATCCGCCAGCATCACGTGGATATCGACCCCCAGCCGCTCGGCATGAAGGCCTTTGGGATCGGCTACCCCATCGGCACCATCAAGCGTGTAGTGAGCCGGCTGGGCGTGGAGCACCATCCGCCCGTCCGGCTGGACAACATCGCGGGCTGAGACCAGCAGATGCTCGATGTCTTCCGCCTCGATCCTTCGCCCGCCAATATCGACTTCGACTTGCGCGACCTGACTGGAGAGCCCAGCCCCTGAACACCCGATCCAGACACTGGAGACCGAGGTGTTGGCCATCTTCTCGGCCCGTTCAACCGCGTCGCGCACGGCATAAGTCGCTGCTGCCATATCGGTGACGTAGCCGCGTTTGATCCCTTGAGCGGCACGATGACCCGAACCGAGCACGATGATCTCACCGGTTTCACTAAGCCCCGCGATCATCGCCGAGATCCGGAATGAACCAATGTTGACCGCGCCGAACACACGGGTAATGCGCGGAGCAGTCATTGCTGCTTCTCCCTGGGCTTTTCGGTCGTCCTGGTTGCACCGCTAGCGGCAGATTTTGATACTTCGATCGCGTCTGTCCGGCCGGGCACCCGGAAATAGATCCGATCCGGCGCGCGCATGTCAAATGCCACGGCCTTGCCACCGAGCAGGCGATTGCGTCCGTCAAGCTTGGCAAAGGTTATCAGCGCTTTGGCCGATTTGTCCTGGCCTTCCGGCAGCGCCAGCACCTGTCCGGTCTTGAAGGTCAGGTTCCAGCGCCGGTTGCCGACCCATTCGGCACCGCTCAGCTGGGGGCGCAGCGCCGGCGCAACTTCAAGCAGTTGTGAAAGCGCCGCAACCTGACGGCCAGCGCCAGGGCCTTTCAACAGCAGCTTTCCTTTGGACCGCTCGGCCGAAACGGGTTCCAGCTCGATCCCGGCCTTGTCGATCAGCACCAACCGGTCGGGCTTTTGCAGCACGGCGGCGGGTTTGCGTTCGACAATGTCGATCACCAGCGTATCGGGCAGCTGACGCGAGACCCGGGCATCCTCAACCCACGACAGACCCAGCAAACGCTCCCGCAGTCCCTGCACATCGACGAACGGCATCGCCCGGTTCCGGTCTGCCAAGGCAATCTGGTAGACTTTCAACTCGTTGAGGTTCTTGGTCCCGCGCACGTTGACATTGTGAAGCTCAAACCCGGCATCGTGGGCAAAGACCGCGATCTGCTCGCGCGCCATGGCTGGCACCCCGGCAAAGCTCGCCGCCATCCACGCACCCACGGCAACGACCCCAAGAATCATCGCAAGGAAAATCCGGTGGAGCTGGCTTTCGGTAAACGGCAGCCAGCCCATCACTGTGTCGAACGCCGAGCCGGTTCTGGCCCGGGCCGCGCGAACTTTCAGCGCCTTGTTCCGGGTCGCGGCGGCACGGCTCATGCCCTTGCCCCCGCGCTTGATCGACCGCCCGTTCACTTGGCCTTCTCCTTGCTCGCCAAAGCATCGGCGATAATCGTTTCAACCAGCTCGCCATAGGAAATGCCAAGATGCCGCGCCTGTTCGGGGACCAGACTTAGCGGGGTCATCCCCGGCTGGGTGTTGGTTTCAAGCACGAACAACCCGGCCAGGCCCTGCTCATCATCCCAGCGGAAGTCCGTCCGACTGCAGCCCTTGCAGCCGAGCAGCCGGTGACAACGCAGCGCCAGATCGAGGCAGGCCTGGGTAATTTCCTCCGGAATCTGCGCCGGGCAGATATGCTCGGTCATGCCCTCGGTATATTTGGCATCGAAATCGTAAAAGCCGGACTTTGGCTTAAGTTCGGTGACCATCAACGCCTTGTCGCCGATCACAGCAGTCGTGAGTTCGCGGCCCCGGATATATGGCTCAGCCAGCAGGCTATCGAATTCCTGCCACGGCCCTTTGGCATCCCGGCTGATCGGGTTGCCGTAATTGCCTTCCCTGGTAACGATCGCCACTCCGACCGAGGAACCCTCGTTGACCGGCTTGAGCACATAGGGCCGCTCGAGCGGGTCACGCTCGAAGATTTCCTCGACCGCTACGATCCGACCGCCCGGCATCGGCACCCCATGCGGCACCAGCGCCTGCTTGGTCAGTTCCTTGTCGATTGCAATAACCGAACAGACCATGCCCGAATGGGTATAGGTCAATCCCATCAGGTCCATCAGGCCCTGGATTGTACCGTCTTCGCCGGGCGTACCGTGGAGCGCGTTGAACACGACATCAGGGGCAGTTTCGGCGAGAACTTGAGCGACATCGCGGCCCATATCGATCCGGGTGACCCGGTGTCCGCGCTCTTCCAGCGCCGAAGCCACACCTTCGCCGCTCATCAGCGAGACCGGCCGCTCGTTCGACCAACCGCCCATCAGGACTGCGACATGGAGTTTTTTCTCAAGCATAGCCAAAAATCACCGTCTGCCCTGAGCTTGTCGAAGGGTCGTTCTTGTTCTTGCGGCCGTGCACGACGCACGAAGTGAAAAGCAGTCCTTCGACAAGCTCAGGACGGACGGGAATGGGGAAACGGTTCATTTCATACCCACCCTCTGAATTTCCCATTCCAACTCAACGCCAGACTTGTCCTTGACCCGCCGCCGCACTTCGTCGCCCAACGCTTCGATATCGGCGCTGGTGGCATCCCCAAGATTGAGCAGGAAGTTGCAGTGCTTCTCGCTGACCTGCGCACCGCCCACGGTCAGCCCGCGGCATCCGGCAGCATCAACCAGTTCCCAGGCCTTGTAGCCAGTGGGGTTCTTGAAAGTGGAGCCGCCGGTTTTGGAGCGCAGCGGCTGTGACGCTTCGCGGCTGGTGGAAATGCGGTCCATTTCAGCCTGAATGTCTTCGGCCTTACCTGGTCGCCCCCTGAACCGCGCTGCAACAACGATCGCGCCTTCAGGCAGCTCGCTGTGGCGGTAAGTGTAGTGCAAGTCTGCCACCGCCAGTGTGTGCAACGACCCATCGCGCAGCACCACGTCGCAGCTGACCAGAATGTCCTTCACCTCGCCGCCATAGGCCCCGCCGTTCATCCGCACGAAGCCGCCGACAGTGCCGGGGATCGAGCGCAGGAATTCGAGGCCCGCAATGCCAGTGTCGCGCGCGGTGGACGACACCAGAATGCCGCTGGCCCCGGCACCGCAATCA
>CALMBN010000239.1 GCA_937860195.1 uncultured Novosphingobium sp. | reverse complement strand
TCGACCCGGCGCCCCGGATAGGTTGCCTCAAGCGCGGCCGAATAGGCGGCCATCTGCCGCAGGATCGAGATCGGCACTTCGTCCAGCCCCGCAGGCGGGCGGCGGGCAGTTTTGAAATCGACCAGGCGGATCCGGTCACGTTCGATCAGCAAACGATCGATGGTTCCTGCGATCACTTGTCCGCCAACGACTGCCGCAACCGGCACTTCAGCGAGCGCGCCGGGGACGAACAGATCGGCCCAGCCCTTGTGCTCCAGGACCTTGAGCGCAGCCGCTGCCAATTCGGCCCGGGCCGGACCATCGAGATCAGTGGCAGACTTTGCCAGCCAAGCCTGGGCTGCCGCCTTGCGCCCCTCCAAAGCAACTTCCGGAAGTCGTTCCAGCAAACGGTGCAGCAGCACCCCGCGCCGCGCCGCTGCCGCTCCCGCCCCGGGCGGATAGGGCGGATCGCTCGCCAGTTCCTCACCCAGCGACGACGGCGCAAGCGGACGCGGCGGACGCGGTTCGGCAGGTGCAGCGCGGTCAACCCACGGCGGAGGCAGTGGCAGTTCCCCGCTTTCGCCAGCCTTGGGCGGCGCGATGGCAGCGGGCGGACGACCATGGGTCTTGACCCCGCCCCAGACCGGATCATCAAGCCAGTCACCGCCGAACAACGGTTCGAGTCGGGCATACCAGCTATCGGGCTTGGGCTCGGTGGCTTTGCCGCTCAGCGCACCGCCGATGAACAGCGCTTCCTCAGCGCGGGTCATCGCAACGTAAAGCAGCCGCCAATGCTCCTGCATTTCCTCAATCTCCGCCAGTTCCCTGGCCTCGGCAATCCGCCCGACCTGCTCAGCCTTGCGCAGCGGCGGCAACGGGATGGACTTGCCACTGCGGGGATCGATCAGATCGATTGATGAACCGCGCGCTGCGCGCGGATCGTCCGCCGCATCGGCCAGTATGACGATCGGGGCTTGCAGGCCCTTCGAGCCGTGGACGGTCATCACCCGCACCTCGTCGCGGGCCTTGCCGGCTTCGCGCTTCAGCTCGCCTTCGCCGACATCGAACCAGCGGATAAACGTGTTCAGACTTGGCACTTCGCTCGCCGAAAAGGCGCTGGCAGCGTTGAGAAGTTCGTCAATCGGATCGTTAGCCTCGCTGCCCAGCCGCGCCACCAGCTTGCGCCGGCCCTGCCATGGACCAATCAGGATCCAGTGGAGCAGCGCCTGCGGCGGATCAAAGTCGGCGATACGGAGCAATTCGCCGAGCTGTGTCCAGACCCGTTCAACCTCGACCTGACCGCGACTGGCGCGCAAATGATCGAACAGCCGCACCCCTTCCGGTCGCCAGCCATGGCGCAGCAGATCATCCTGGCTCCAGCCGAGCAGCGGCGAAACCAGCAGGCAGGCGAGGTTCAGATCGTCAAACGGCTGGGCCGCAAACCGCAGCGCCGCCATCAGATCACGCACCGCCAGTGGTTCTGCCAGCCGCAGCCGGTCAACCCCGGCTACCGCCACTCCGGCAGCATG
Source organism: uncultured Novosphingobium sp. (assembly GCA_937860195.1). Taxonomy (GTDB): domain Bacteria; phylum Pseudomonadota; class Alphaproteobacteria; order Sphingomonadales; family Sphingomonadaceae; genus Novosphingobium. The sequence continues at coordinate 1,923 of CALMBN010000239.1, read as the reverse complement.
GAGCCGCGCGACGATCAATCCAGCCAGTTCCTTGCGCTTGCGGACCAGCACCATGATATCGCCGGGACTGGCACGGCGAAGGGTTTTGCCGTCCTTTTCCTTGACCAGCGGATAGCCGGTATCGTCCCACGCCTTGATCTGCCGCGCGATCTGGTTTGCCAGTTTCCGGTCGCTGCGCGAGAGCCAGCCTTCCTGGCCTTCATCGACGGTCTCGCCAGACTCTTCATCGTCACCCGGCGCACCAAGGACCCGCCACAGTGTGACTTGCCCGGGGCGCGGTTGACCGACATGCGTGGTCGGCTGTTGATTCAACCCAAAGGCCTCGAACCCCAATGCGCCAATCGCCTGGTCGACGAATTCCAGCACGTCGTGCGCGGTGCGAAAACTGTCACCCAGGTCGAGGTCCTGCAAGGTGCGGGCGTTTCGGCCAGCGCGCAGTTGGGCAGCATTCTCGGCCACGCCCGCCATCCGCTCGCGGACCCGTTCCTTGGCCCTGGCAAAGTTTTCAGGGCTGGTCCCTTGAAAGCGGAAGATCGCCTGCTTGTAGTCCCCGACAACGAACAGCGTCCGCAGCTTGTCGCCATGTGCGCCCTCGCCGCTGAAGAAATCATCGGTCAACGCGTCGATGATCTGCCACTGCGCTTCGTTGGTATCCTGCGCCTCATCGACCAGAATATGGTCGAATTGCCGGTCAAGCTTGTAGCGGATCCAGCCCGACAGTTCGTTCCGGGTCAGCAGCGCGGCGGCCTGGCGGATCTGATCGTCGAAATCGATCAGTCCGGCCCGGGCCTTGGCATCTTCCCATGCGAAAGCGAACTTGCGCCCGACTTCGAGCGCGGGGGTGAGGAGGTCGGCGAGTTCGAGCAGGGCGCGGCGTTCACGCACTGCCTGGCTACTAGCGAGCACAGCCAATCCCGCATCTTCAAAATGTTCCTCAAATTTAGCGACATAACGAATGTTCTTCACGCCATTTTCAAGTGTGAATAACTGCTTGTGCAGTTCATCCATGGTGGCCAACCGATCTGCAGGCTCGGCTTCCAGCCAGCCAGCGATCTGGGCAATTAAGTTCACGCCGGTCGCCGCGCTCCATTGGCGATAGGCGGATAGCATGCATTCCAGCGAATCGGTATCAAACACCCCGTCACTGCACATGTCCGCCAGATCGTCAGCAGAGGCATCGCTGGGCAGACCAATCAGCCGCAGCACTCCGGCACGCATCGGGGGCTGCCAGCTGCCCGGTCCTTCCCAGGCATCGCGGGCCTTGGCGCAGCGCAGCAGCCAGGTCGGCACCGCTTTGGGTCCAAGCCTGATGGAGAGTTTTTCCAACGCCGACAGCGTTGCCACGTCATTGCCACGCTCGGCCTCCAGCAACATCGCTGCCAGCACCTCGTGCGCCAATTGGTCTCGCTCGCGGTCTTCCATGGCCTTTACGCCGGGGAGCAGACCGGCCTCGCTGGGGAAGGCCGCCAGCAGCCACTGCGCAAAGGCGTGGATCGTATCGATCCTGAGGCCCCCACCCGGGCAATCGAGCACAGCTGCGAACAGGCGGCGCGCACTCCGGATTGCCTCAGGGCCAAAGTCTGCGCCAATCGCCTTCAGATCTTGCGCCAAGGCCACGGCATCGGCCCGGACCCAGCTCGCCAGCACCTCATTGATCCGGGTCGCCATTTCGGTCGCCCCGGCTTTGGTGAAGGTCAGACACAGGATCTGCTCGGGCCGGACATCGGCTTGCAACAGCAACCGCAACACCCGCGCAGACAGCACCTGGGTCTTGCCAGTTCCGGCCGAGGCGGAAAGCCACACGACTTCGCCCGGATCGACCGCCGGACGCTGATTGCCGATCAGAGTGAAGACCTTGCTCATATACGCCCCTCCCCAACGGGGAGGGGCGTAAAGCTACTCGGCGGGTTCAACCTCAGCTCG
>CALMBN010000238.1 GCA_937860195.1 uncultured Novosphingobium sp. | reverse complement strand
CCCAGATGTTCGGCCACCGCGAAGATGTCCTTGTCGCCGCGGCCGCACATGTTCATCAGGATGATTTTGTCGCGCGCCATTTTCTTTGCGAGTTTTTGCGTGAAGGCGAGGGCGTGGGCGGGTTCGAGCGCTGGGATGATGCCTTCTTGCTTGGCGCAGAGTTGGAAAGCTTCGAGCGCTTCCTTGTCGGTGGCCGAGACGTAATTCACGCGCTTCATGTCGTGGAGCCAGGCGTGTTCGGGGCCGATGCCCGGGTAGTCGAGGCCCGCCGAGATCGAATGGGCCTCGATGATTTGGCCGTCGGCGTCTTGCAGCAGATAGGTGCGGTTGCCGTGGAGCACGCCGGGACGCCCGCCCGCGAGCGAGGCCGCGTGCCGGCCGGTTTCGATTCCGTCGCCCGCCGCCTCGACGCCGTAGAGCGCGACCTCGGCATCGTCGAGAAACGGGTAAAATAAGCCCATCGCGTTCGAGCCGCCGCCCACGCACGCCAGCGCCGCATCGGGCAGGGCGCCGGCGGCTTCGCCGCGACCACCAAAGGCGCGGTCCACCAACCGCAGCACGGCGTGACCATCGATCGATGCGATCAGGCCGACACTGGGGATAGAGCAGGCCAGCAAGGCATTTGCTGCAAGCGGGCCAATCTCTTCGATCAGTTCGGACTTGCTGAGCTCTTCTGGCGAAGCGGCCGAGATATCTGGTGCATCCCCGCCCAAGAGCGTTGCCAGCGCTGGGGCAAGCCGCCGCGCTATTCGCTCGCCGATCTGGCCCAGCGCCGATAGCAGCTCCGCCGGCTCTGGCCCGCGGCGCAGCAGCTCGGCGCAGTGCTGGGCTGCGATCCGCTCGGCGACGAAGGAGTGTTGCGGCTTCACTGGACCAGAAAACCCTTGAAATAGACCCGGTCGACCCCGCCGAAGCCCTCGGTATCGATCAGCACATGGTTGATCGCAGCGGTCAGCCGGCCTTGCAGTCGTTGCTTGCCTTCGGGGGTGAAGGCGTCCTCCTCTGGCGTGTCAGCGAGCACCACCAGCACCGCTGAGCGGATCGCCAGCTCGTGCTTTTTAAGCCACATCAGCACGCGTCCATCGCGTCGGGTTGAGCAGGCCAGACTGATCTGGACCAGCGCAGAGGAGTTCTTGAGGTTGGACGTAAAATCGTCGGTGAAATTGTAATAACTGGTCTTGAACTCGCTGCCGCCCTCGCCCTCGATTTCGGCAAGGCCTTCGCCTTCCTTGGCTTCGACCTTGGGGGCGTAAGGATCTTCCTCGCCCTTGCGGACCATTTTGGGCAGGTCCTTGTCCTTTGGCTTCTCCTCAGCCTGGCCCTCACCGAGCAAGCCGCGCTGGAACGCCATGAACGTCCCGCCGCCGCCAGCGCCGATCAACACCAGCCCCGCGGCCAGCTTGACCAACAGGCCCTTGCGCTTCTTTTTCGGCGCGGTTTCAGTTTCGACTGGCTCGCTCATGATTCAAGTGTTCCTTCGGATCGACGGTTCAGGCGAAGATGCCCTGGCGCGGCGTGGAGCGGTTTTGCCCGGTGCGCGGTGATGGGTTGGCATGCGGCTGGCTTTGGCTTTCGCGCCGTTCGGAGGCTTGCCCACGTGGCTGGGCGAAGCTGCCGGACTGGCTGGACTGTCCGGGGGCATTGTCGCTGCGGGATTGGGTAAAGCTGGCCTGCTCACCCTGTATCACTGGCGCGACCAGTGCCGGCGCAGCAGCGGCTGCGCGGGCAAATTCGGGATCGGCGCTGGTCATTGCCACGGTCAGGCCAGCATCCTGTGGACCAAAATTGAGGCGCACCGGGCCAAAGTCCTGGTGCGTGACAGTGATCGAGACTGCTTGCGGCACGGCGGCTTCGCGCGCCAAAGTCAGCCGGTCAATGAGCGCGGCGAAGTCATGCGGTCGAACCTGCGGGATTGCAGGAACTGTGAGGCCAATTTGTGGCTGGGTAGCCAAAGCCGATTGTTGCGGAGCGGCCACTGACATCGCAGGTTCGGCCAGCTTTGCCGTCAGGTTCAGTTCGGGCCGTGCCACATCAGTGGGCATGTTCAGACGCGGCAGGGCAAGCTCGATCTGCACGAGTTCAGCCGGGGCCGGGGTTGGAGGCGGAACCTTTGACGCCCGAACAGCGAGCGGCACTTCAGGCAGGAGGGTTTCCGGGGAAATTGACAATGTCACCGCAGCCAGGGAAACCGAGGGGGTCGTCTGCAATGATTCGATTGCTCTCGGGATTGGCGCAAGCGGCAGGATCGGTGCCACGGGCGGCTTGGTTTCCTGGACTTCGTGCAGCAAGGCCTGGCTTTCGGAACGCTCGCCTGCTTGCACTGGATTTGTCGGCGTGATGCGCGAAACCGGGACCTGAGCCTTGTGATATTCAACCAGCGCGACGGCGAGCGGAAGGGCTTCGCCGACCGCCTGATCAGGGATAAAGGCTGGTGCGGCACCTGAAAGGTCAGCCGCAATCGCAAAGTCGCCAGAGGCGCGCGCGATCGGTTCAACGGGGGGCAGCAGTATGAGCGCGGCGGCTTGGACCGAGTTAGCTGGCGTTTCAGGCATTGCGCTGCTGGCCGGCTTTCGCTCCGTTGATGTCTCCTCTGGCGTGGTGACAATGCGCCGCACGTCTTTGCCATGACCTGTCTTGGAGTTGGTGGACCTATGCTGCCCGTCATCAGTAGGCGTGGCCACATCCGCTCCAGCCAGGGTTGGCGGAGCGGGCGCGATTGGTTCACCAACCGGCAAAACAGGCGGCAAAGTCTTGCCGGGCATTGCCGGACCGGCGGCGCGCAAGGCGATGCTGTCCGGCACCACTGCACCCGGCGAGGCGGAGCCGGCTGGTTCCACCGCGCTTGCCGTCGATATTGCCAGCATGGCCGCAAAATCGCTGGTTTCCTGCCCCGCAATGCCAGGCGCGACAGGTGCTTCGACCGATAGCACAGAGCCGGCAACGGCAAGGCTGGGACTGGGCTGGATCATCGACGGGGACCTTGCTGGCGGGAGTTCGGAATTCACTATTCAAGACCTGTGCCAACCGCCCGGCGACTGCCCGAGGGCTGGTCACCGCTGCGACTCGCGATTGCCCGCTGTCCGGCCTTTGCGCGGTCTTCCACGGCGGCGCGGCGGCGTTCGGCACGCGCGAGGTCTTGCTGCTTGCGATCTGCGGTGATCCGGGCCTGCGCCGCATCGCCTTTGGTCGTGGCGCTGATCCCGCTCAGGCCGGTCAGGAATTGGGCGAGTTGCCGCAGGGCCAACCCGTCGCGGATTGTGCTGCGGTCACGGTAGTCGTCAGCTAGCGCCTGGGTCCGGGTGGCCAACGCTTCGAGCTGGGTCAGAGTGCCTTCGGCCCGCGCCGCCTCGAGTGTGGCAGCCTGTTTGGCGATCGAACGAACCTTCTCGAGACGCTGCAAACGCCTGACCCGTCTGGCTTCAGGTGGCATGGCTGAACAGGCCATTGAGGTCGGCAACACTCTGCGCCAGTGAAACCGTGCTGCGCGCGGGCTGGCACAGGAATTCGGCCAAGGCATCATGCATCGCGATGGCGCGGTCGAGTTGCGAGTCGGCACCGGCGCGGTAGGCTCCCATCAGAACGAGGTCGCGATTTGTCTCATAACTGGCAGAGAGTGAGCGGAATTCGCGAGCCAGGGCCGAGTGCTCCTGTGGCACAATGTCAGCCATCACCCGGCTCAGCGAAGCCGCGATGTCGATCGCCGGATACTGCCCCCGCTGGGCGAGGTCCCGGCTCAACACAACGTGGCCATCAAGGATCGAACGGGCGGTATCGACCACCGGATCGTCCTGATTGTCGCCATCGGCCAGCACGGTATAAAGTCCCGTAATCGCTCCGCCACTGGCTGCGGAATTGCCTGCGCGTTCAACCAGCTTGGTGATTGTCGCCAAGGCGGAGGGCGGATACCCGCGAGCTGCACCAGGTTCGCCCAGCAGCAACGCGATCTCGCGCGCGGCGTGGGCGACGCGGGTCAGGCTGTCCATGATGAGGAGCACCTTGCGGCCCTGCGCGCGAAAATGCTCCGCAAGGCTGGTCGCCAGCTGAGCCCCGCGCAGCCGCAAGTTGGGGGCGTGATCGGCCGGAACCGCGACCACCACGGTGCTTTTGCGCTTGGTGCCGGTCATATGCCGCTCGACGAAATCGGATACTTCGCGAGCCCGTTCGCCAATCAGCCCGACCACCACAATCTCGGCCTCGGCACCGGTGGCGATCATATCCAGCAGGACCGATTTGCCGACCCCTGACCCGGCCATGATCCCGATCCGCTGGCCGATCCCGAAGGTTGTCAAGGCATTGAGCGCGCGGACCCCGGTATCAAAGGGCAAACGCACTGGGCTTCGATCAAGCGCGCCGGTCCGAACTCCGCCGGCAGGCCAGAACTGGCGCGGGTGGAGCGCTGCGCCGCCATCGATCGGCTTGCCCTCGCCATCGACCGCACGGCCAAGGAATGTATCTCCCACAGGCAACATGCCCGGGTGTCCGGTCAGCCGCACGCGCGCGCCTGGCCTAAGCATCACTGTATCGCCAAGCAGCATCATGAGCGTGCGGCCGTTGCGGAACCCGATCACTTCAGCGCTGAGCGCCGAAGCATTGCCATGCGCGATCTGGCACATCGCGCCGACCGGGGCAGGCAAGCCGGAAACTTCGAGCAAGCCGCCGTCGCATGAGGTCAGCAAGCCGTAACGAATGGGCAAAAAGTCGATCCGGGTCTCTGATATTTCCTCGAGAATGTTCAACATTGGGTCAGCGCCTCTTTGATCGCGTGGCACCAGTTGGCAGGGCCATCTTCGATCCCGCCATTTGCAGTCTCGATCCGCAATGCGCCGCGTTCGAGTGCAGCATCTTCTTGTACTTCAAGACCCTCTGGCAACTGTCTGCCAATCAGCTTGAGGTCTTCGGGATGGAGCCGAAGCACCTTCTCGTCGTCAGCTCGCGCCAACATTGCAGTCGCCCTGGCGACCCGTGCAGCCAGCGCTCCTTCGTCTAGCGCAATCGGCGCGATCGCCGCCTCGCACAGCGCTTCGACCGTCGCGAGCAAGCGCTGGCGGAGCTGTTCGGTCAGTTTGGCATCCAGCCTCACAAGTGTCAGTTCGATCCTGCTTCGCGCAGCGGCTTCGGCTTCAGCGCTTGCTTGCGCGGCGGATTGGGCCTCGCTAAATCCGGCGGTGTGGCCATCGGCCCAAGCCTGCGCGATTGGATCTGCTGAAGCGAGGGCTTCGCCAGGGCTGGCTGCAAAGCGCGGATCGCTGCGGAACCCGCCGCCTTCCGCCAACGCCGCAATCGGCAGCCTAGACATATTCATCATCCTCGCCGCCTGCGCCGAACTGGATCGTGCCATCGGCCGCCAGGCGCCGCGCAACCGTGACGATTGCTTTTTGTGCATCGAGCACTTCGGCCATCTTGAGCCGCCCGCGCGCTGCAATTTCGTCCTTCACTCCGTCGGCTGCGCGGCTCGACATTGCAGCGAAGAATAGTTCACGCTTGTCGTCGGCGGTGCCTTTCAGGGCATCGATCAGCACTTCGCTCTCGACCTCGCGGAGCAATGAACCCATCGCCTTGGCGTCGAGTGCAAACAGATGCTCGAACTTGAACATTTCGCTCTCGATTTCGCGCGCCAAAGCCTTATCGAGCCGGTTGATTTCGGGCATGATCCGCTTCTCGGCGGTCTTTCCGGCGTTGTTGATTATGTCGGCTGCTTGCCGCGCTCCGCCCATTGCCAGTGCTGCCCTGCCGTGGCTTGTGCCGATCTTGCTTTCAAGCACGGCCTCGAGCATCCGCATCGCCGCTACCGAAACCGGACCCAGCGTCGCGACCCGGTGCATCACCTGCGGCTGGGCCTGGGGAGGCAAAGCGTGGAGCACCTGGGCTGCGACATCGGGTTCAAGCTGAACCAGCAACACTGCAATTGCCTGCGGGTGCTCGTCCCTGACCAGTGGAATCAGCGCCTGCGGAGTCAGCCAGCGGGCCAGTTCGATCGCCGGGCCCGTGCTTTCGCCAAGCGGCAGGATCCGCTGCATCAGGCTGTCAGCCTTCACTTCGCCGACAGCGCGGGTCATGACCCGGCGGACATGTTCGCTGCGCCCGCGTGCGCTGATCCCCTGGGTCTGGGCGCTGCCGACAAAGCCGGCGATCGCCTGGGTGATTTGCTCCGGGCCGATTTCGCCCAGTTCGCACATTTTCTCGCCGAGCTGTTGCAATTCAGCCGGGCCAAGCTGCCGCAGGATTTCGGCGGCTTGCTCCTCCTCCAGCAACATGATCATCACCGCAGCATGTTCGGCATTGCCAAAGCCAGGGAGCGAGGTCGGCGCGCTCATCTGACCGACTCAGGCTTGGGCTGCCCGAGCATTGCCCGGAGCGCGACCAGCGCATCATCCGGCTTTTCCTCGACGATCCGCTGGGCCAGGCTGACCTGACGGCCAAGCGTCGCGGCGTCGGGACCACCGGTTGGATTGGGACGCGCCGGTGCTTTGCCACCGTTGTCTCCACCAGCAGCTTCGCCTGGCTGACGTTTTAGCGCGCGAACCAAAGGCCGCACGCCCAACAGCAAGACCAGCAAGACCGCAAGCAACGCGACCACACTGCGCACCACCATCGCGAACCATGGAGCTTCATAGAACGGTGGGACTTCGTCGCTGACCGGCTCGAACGGGCGGACCAGGACCTGAACCTGATCGCCGCGCGCAGCATCGGCCCCGGTCGCGGCGGTGACCAGCGCCTTGATCTGATCTAGATCGCCTGGCTTGGCCTTCTTCATCGCGGACTGACTGATCGCGACCGCGACCGAAACCCGCTTGATCTTGCCCGGCTGCGAATTGGCGACCGAAACTTCGCGGCCAAGCTCGTAAGTGCGTGTGGCCGAACTTTCGCCACTGGTTTGCTGGGCCGGAGCGGCGACCGGGACGGGGCCACCTTGTGGCGGCCCCGGCACGACCTGAGTCGCGGGTGGTGGCGTATTTGAGAGCGCGCCCGGGATTCCACCGGCCTGACCTGGGGCGGTTCCGCTCTGCTGAACCTGCTGCTGGCTCTCGCTGCGGATCACTCCATTCTTGTCATAGCTTTCGCGCGCGGAGGTCACTTCGTCCATATCGAGTTCAACCTGGATCTCGCTGGTGAAGTTGCCCATGCCCAGCATCGGAGCCAGCAACTGATCGAGCTGCGCCCGCAACTTGTCCTCAAGCCGGGCCTGCAATTCGATCCGGTCCGAGCCCTTGGCCGTGCGATCAGACAAGAGCCGCCCATGCTGATCGACCACCCGCACCGAGTCTGATGACAATCCGGGAACCGAGCCCGCGACCAGATTGACGATAGCCAGAACCTGCCCCTCGCCGAGCTTACGGCCTTTGGTCATCCGGACCATCACCGAGGCAGTTGGTGGGGCATCTTCGCGTACGAAGACCGATTTGCTGGCTTCGGCGAGGTGGACGCGTACGGATTCGACCCCGTCGATCTGCTGGATCGTCAGTTCAAGTTCGCCTTGCCGCGCGCCGCGCAACCGCTCACCTTCCAGAGTCCGGCTGGCACCCAGTGGGAGACTGTCGAGGGATGAAGCCGGATCGGGCACTGCCAGAGCGCCATCTGATGCGACCAGCATCCGGGCCTTATACAGGTCATCCTCACCCACCGTCAGCGTGCCGGTATCGGCGTTGATGGTGTAACGGATCCCGGCCTTGTCGAGACTGGCCGCAACCGAAGCGCGCTCGCCGTCGCCCAGTTCGGAGTAGAGCACCCGCTGCGGGGCCGGAGCCAGAGTAGTATAGGCAAGCACCGTTCCGCCGATTGCGGCGAGACCCAGGAACCACGGCAGCGCGCGTTTGACGACCGGCTGGGCAGTGAAGGCCTTGACCCGGTCAAGCGGCGCGGTGGTCGCGTCTGCGATGGTGGCAAGTTCAGCCATTCATCACACTCCCATCCGCATGATGTCTTGATAGGCAGAGAGCAGCCGGTTGCGGACTTGCAGAGTGGCCTCGAAAGCGATCCCGGCCTCCTGTCGGGCCAGCATCACTTTCGCAACGTCAGTCACCTCGCCGCGTTCGTAAGCGGCGGAGAGGTCTTCGGCATTGCGTTGGCTTGCACTGACTCCGCCGAGTGCCGTTTTGAGCGCGTCCGTAAATCCGCCAACAGGGCCTTCCGGTGTGTCGAGCGAGGACGCGCCCTGGGCGGCGCTATGAACGTCCTTGAGCAGAGTCGAGCGGTCGACCAGTTGTTGGCGCATTGCCAGAATCTGCTGGATCCCGCTTGCGCTGCCGATTCCCCCGATGCTGCTCATCGCCTTGCTCCGGCGATGGCCAGACCCGCCTCGCGAAACGCGGCGAGACGATAGCGCAAGGTGCGCTCCGAAATGCCAAGTTGGCGCGCGGTTGCGATCCGGTTGCCGCGGCAGGCATCGAGCGTCTGCATGATCGCCTTGGCCTCGCTTAGCTGGACGATGTTGGACAAGCGGTGATCGGGCTCGGGCAGGTTGCCTTGTTCCGGGACCAGCCGCGCCGGCTGATCGAACACGATGTCGTCGGCGTCGATTTCGGTCTTGCCATCGGCCAGCAGCAATGCGCGGCGCACCACGTTTTCCAGTTCGCGAATGTTGCCTGGCCAACCATGCAGTTTGAGCATCGCCAGTGCCGAGTCCGAAATCCAGGGAAGCGGCTTGCCCGGCGCGGTGTGTCGCAACGTCAATGCAAAGGCGAGCGGCGCGATGTCATCGGTCCGTTCGCGCAACGGCTGGAGTGCCAGCGGGAACACATTGAGGCGATAGAACAGGTCGGCGCGAAACCGGCCCTCGGCAACTTCGGTCGGCAAATCGCGGTTCGCGCAGGCGATCACCCGGACATCGACCTTGATCGCCTGGGTCGCGCCGATCGGCACCACTTCGCCTTCCTGCAAGGCGCGCAGCAATTTGGCCTGCAAGGCCAGCGGCATTTCGGCGATTTCGTCAAGCAGCAAGGTTCCGCCATCAGCGGCGCGAAAGAAGCCCTCGTTGGCCTCGCTCGCGCCGGTGAAGGCACCCTTCTTGTGGCCAAACAGCAGGGCTTCCAGCATCGCCTCGGGCATCGCCGCGCAGTTGACCGCGACGTAGGGCTTGTCCTTACGCGGGCTGCGGGCATGAATGAAGCGACTGAGCACCTCTTTGCCAGTTCCGGTGGGACCACCTACCAGCACCGGGATTTCGCTCGCGGCCAGCCGGTCGGCCAGCGCGAGAATCGAGAGCGTTTCAGGATCGGCTGCGATCGGCATCCCGGGCGGTGTGACGGCGGCAATCAGGGCGGCGAGCGCAGCATCACTGGTTTGATCGCGATAGGTCAGCACGAAGTGCCCGCGCTGGCCTTCGCGGCGAAGCTGATTGGCTGCACCGCGCTCAAGCAGCACGGCTGGACCGGGGCCGGGTTGAACGGGATCGCCCTTGCTGCGCAGCGTCGCAGTGCCGCAGCCCGATCCGAGGATCGCCGCCGCGCGCTGGACCAGAGGCGCGTGGGCCCTTGCAGTTGCTTCGCTTGCTATCAGTCCGCCCATCGAGAATGCCCTTCCGCATTAACCATGCTTCGGGAGGCTTTCTGCGCGGGGAACGGCGAATGGACCGGTAATTTAAGGGCAGGGGTTAATCCCTAAGCCTGGATGTCATCCCGGTCGGACCACAACGCTGCCCTTAACTTTCACTCGCACCAGCCGCTCTAGTTCGTGACAGCCGCACCGGATGGTCTGGATCGGCTTGCGTCACGGGACTATCCACGGGAGTCAATCATGGCTGTAATCAACACCAATATCAGTGCGATCCGCGCATCCAATGCTTCAAATTCAGCTAACAAGATGCTCGGCACGGCGATGGAACGCCTGTCCACTGGCAAGCGCATCAACAGCGCCAAGGACGATGCTGCGGGCATGGCAATCGCGACAAAGATGACTGCCGACGTTCGCGGCATGGCGCAGGGCATTCGCAACGCCAACGATGGCATTGCACTGGCCCAGACGGCAGAAGGCGCGCTTCAGGAAGTCAGCAACATGATGCAGCGGGTCCGCGAACTGGCGGTGCAATCAAAAAGCGGCACCTATTCGGTTGATGACCGGACCTATATGGATACCGAAGTCGATCAGCTGCAGGCCCAGATGGACGACATCTTGACCAACACCAAGTTCAACGGTGTGGCCCTGTTCAGCAAGACTGCGGGCACCGATGTATCGGTCAGCGTAGCCACCGGGAGCCTGGCCACCGATGTGGTTGCACTGGTCAGCAAGGGCATCGATGGGACCAAGCTTACGGCAACTGCACTTGATGTGACCGATGCCGCCAAAGCGGCAACCACGATCACCAACATCGACGACACCCTCAAGCAGGTCAATGCGACCCGCGCTTCGCTTGGTGCCGGACAGAACCGACTGGAATCGGTTGTGAACAATCTGACCACCAATTCTACCAACCTGTCGGACGCACGCAGCCGGATTCAGGATGCGGACTATTCGGCCGAAACGACTGCGATGGCCAAGGCCCAGATCCTGTCGCAAGCCTCGACCGCAATGATTGCCCAGGCGAACCAGAGCCAGCAGGACGTGCTGTCGCTGCTGCGCTAAGCCACTTACCCGGTTGCCTGTCCCTTCCAGGCACGGCCCGGCGGTCCCCTTTGGCCGCCGGGCCAATCCGTTTGAACTGGCCCCTCGACAAGGCGCGAACCGCACGGCACAACTGCTTTGATGATCGGTGAGGCTTTCCAGCGACTTGGACTTGTTGCGGCGCTGACCTTCGCGGCACCCGTTTTTGCGCAAACGTCTCCGTCCGGGCCAGTCGTCCAGATCGCACCCGCACCGCTCCCCGGCAACAGCGTCCGCTGTGTTTTCGAATATATGAGCGCCGAGGACCGCGAGCTCGCGCTGCTGTTGATGGCGCGCGAGATTGTCGACGGCGGAAGATTCCGCAAGGCCTCGAAAAATGTTCAATCGGTCGATCGCCTGATCGAGGAAGCCCACCAGAAGTGCCTGGACCGGTTTAATTGGTCGATCGGTCGCTCCGATGCCTCGACTGGCTATGCCTTGACCGCCATTCTGTCCGAGGCCTTGTCGCAGGCACTCGACGGCTTCGGCAAGCCAATGGCACCGATCATTGATTATTACACGGTCAACCGGGCCAGTCTGGTGGGCAAAAGCAATTTGTCGCAGAGCCAGCAAGACCGCTACACCGGCTATCTGAAAGACAACGGTTGGGAAGAGGCTGAATCGGCTGAACTGGAAATCGCCAAACTCTACCTGGAAACCATGCTGCTCAAGGATCAGGCCCAGCGCCAGTTCAACTTTTTTGGCGGAACAGGCCGCCAGCCTAGTCGGCGTCCGCCAATCCGGGCAGGGAAAGCAAAGCGCGGTAAGCCTTGATCCGCTGTTTTGCCGGCATCGCGTCGATAGCCTCAAATGTCTGGTAACCCAAACGACACTTGCCTTCCTGGCCATCCTTGAATGACGATCGATAGGCAGCGGCCAGCTTGGGCACAACTTCTCGGCTGAAAGTCCGGGTTGCTTCGATCCCGTCCATCTGCGGCAAGCGCTCGCTAGACATCAGAAAGTCGGTGATCAGATTGTCTTCGCGTTGTTCGAATGCCAGATCTTCGGCATCGCGTTCAGTGACTGAGCCGACCTGGACTCTGCAGGCAGGATAGCCGCGCTGACGCTGGGTGCGGGCAGAGCCGGCATAGAGCGTCAGCGAACGGTCGAGGATTGCATCCGGCGCGCGGTGGATTGTCCTGGTCGCGTCAAGAACCAGCGTGCTGCGCCCCACCGCAGTCGCTTCTTCCAGCGAATAGCCTGAATTCGATGCGCGCCAAACCTCGTCTATGGCTGCGTTCGCGGTCTGCGGCGAGCGATCAAGCGCCGCGCGCCACAGTGGGCTTTGCAGCAGCTTTGAGCTGACATCGTCGCGGGTGCTCCCTCCAGGCGGGGGTGACAATTCAGACTTGTCGGCGCGCCGGGTAGCCATATGGGCATCGAGCAATTCCTCTGCTGAGGGCAGCCACATATTCTCGTGGCCATAGCTCAGCGCCTTGTCGATGAATCCGGGCGAAACTCCGGCCAGTTCATAGGCCAGTCGCAAGGTGTCGTTGCCGTTGACTCCGAACACCGTGGTTGAAGTCAGTTTGCGGTCGGTGCGCGGGCGAACCCGCTTGGGCGCACCGAATGAATCGACCAGCACGGCCTGATGGAACCCGACCCGCGCGGTTGGGCCGATTGTCCGTTGTCTGCCCGCCGCAAAAATCTGGGTGCATGCCGACGCGCAATAGAACTCGACATAGGTGTCGAGCTTGCGCTTGCGGACAAGCGCCGCGATCAACCGCGCTTCGATGGTGTAGCCACCGGCCGAGGAAAGATAGACAGTGCGCAGCTTTGGCGCGGTGCGGATCAGATCGTCGAACCTGTGGAACGATCCTTCCATGATCATGCCGACCAGATAGACGGTTTGCCCATCGGGCGAGAGGGTAACCTTAACGCCGGAATCAGGTTTGGGGGCAGGGGGCCTGGCAACCGGCGGCGGTTCCTTGACCGGCGATCCGGGCGCCGCGCTGCGCTGGATGGTACGAAGATCGGTAACCGGTTGAGCCGGAGCACTTGTTCCGAGCAACAGGGTCCCTGCTGCCAGCATGACTGGAATGAGCAGGGCGCGCGGGCGAAAATTCATCGCGTGACTATGCCGTGCTTTGCGGATCAACGAAAGTCCTTCAATTGTCGCTGGATAGTTGGCGCTTTTGGCTGGTGATGGCATAGCATCGCCAAAACCGAACAGCAGGGAGTGCCAATGTCAGGTAGCGAAGGGCCAGGCTATGTCGGCGCGATCGACCAAGGCACCACCAGCACACGCTTCATCGTGTTCGATGCGGGCGGCGGCATCGTGTCGCTCGCACAGAAGGAACACGCCCAGATCATGCCGCAGCCGGGCTGGGTTGAGCACGATCCGGTCGAAATCTGGTGTAACACCTGCGATGTGATCGGCGCGGCGCTGGCCAAGGCAGAGCTGACCCCCGCAGACCTGGCCGCTGTGGGGATAACCAACCAGCGCGAAACCACGTTGCTGTGGGACAAGGTCAGTGGCGAGCCCGTTCATAACGCGCTTGTCTGGATGGACACGCGGACCGAAGCCTTGGTGGCCCGGTTCGAAGCCGAGGGGGGGCAGGACCGGCTGCGCGGCAGGACCGGACTGCCGCTCGCGACCTATTTCTCTGGCCTCAAGCTGCGCTGGTTGCTCGACCAAGTGCCGGGTGCGCGGGCGCGGGCCGAGGCAGGCGAGCTGTTGTTCGGCACAATTGACACCTGGCTCGCCTGGCAACTGACCGGCCAGCATATCACCGATGTCACCAACGCCTCGCGCACACAGCTGATGAACCTTGCGACGCTCGAATGGGACGAGGAAATCCTTGCACTGCTGGACATCCCCCGTGCCTGCCTCCCGCAAATCCGCTCTTCAAGCGAAGTCTATGGGGCTTGCACGGGTGTGCTCGAGGGCGTGCCGCTGGCTGGTATTCTCGGCGATCAGCAGGCCGCGCTGTTCGGGCAGGCTTGCCTTTCGCCGGGCGAAGCCAAGAACACCTATGGCACCGGCTGCTTCATGCTGATGAACACCGGTACGCAGCCGTTTCCCTCCTCGCACGGGCTGTTGACGACACTGGGTTACAAGCTTGGCGATGCACCGGCGGTTTACGCGCTCGAAGGCTCGATTTCGATTGCCGGAGCTTTGGTTCAATGGCTGCGCGACAACCTGGGCCTGATCGAGAATGCGGCACAGATTGAAGCGCTGGCGGCAAGCGTGGAGGACAACGGCGATGTCTATTTCGTCCCGGCCTTCTCAGGTCTCTACGCCCCGCACTGGGATGCCAGCGCGCGCGGCATTGTCGCCGGGCTGACCCGCTTTGCCAGCAAGGGCCATCTTGCCCGCGCGGTGCTTGAGGCGACCGCGTTCCAGACCCGCGAAGTGCTCGACGCGATGACTTCAGATTCGGGCGTGGCGATCACCGAACTGCGCTGCGATGGCGGGATGGTGGTGAATGAGCTGCTGATGCAGTTCCAGGCCGACCTGCTCGGCGTTCCGGTGGTCCGCCCAAAGGTGATCGAAACCACCGCACTGGGGGCAGCCTATGCCGCGGGCCTGGCGGTCGGTTACTGGAACTCGACCGACCAGATCAGGGCCAACTGGGGCGAAGACAAGCGCTGGATTCCGGGGATGGACAAAGACCGCCGCGCGGCGCTTTACGGCAAATGGAACAAGGCCGTGGCGCGCAGTAGGGACTGGGTGGATTAGGCGCATGGTTAAAGGATTCGACATGTCTGCCACCAACCGCACGCGCGCCGATTTGCTGGCGCGGCTGGAGCCCTATTGGAAAATGGAAGCGGCCAACGCGGTTTTACTGCCGGCGATGATCGTTTTTTTGAGCAAGGGGCAACTCGGCTGGATCAGTTTTGTGCCAATGGCCTCGATGATCTTGCTGCTGGTGATCGGCGCGCTCTATTGGCGGGGCAAGGTGCGCCAGTTGAAAGGTGAACCGCAGAATTGGACCGGCTTGCTGGGGACCTTGGCACGGCTTCAGCTGCCAGCACTGGTTCTGACGCTGGCAGGTGCGGCTGCCGCCGTGGCAGGGTGGACTGTCAGCGATCTGACGGTCGGCACGGCAGATCGCTGGACGGCCACAGCTTGCGGCGTGCTGGCCGTGCTCGAATACGTCAACTACTACCACCGCCAGCTCCAGCACTTCGACAACAAAGCCGATTTCAAACGGATGCTGGCAGGCAAAGGCTTTCGGCCTTCGTGGATGGCGCGAGACTTGGCTGTCTTACGGCAGCAGCGTTAGAGGCGCGGCCTTAACCAAGCACCAATACGTTGTTTTCGCGCTCGATCCGCCGGTTGGTGGTCAATTGCATGATGGCGGTCCCGCCGCAGCGATCGAGCAATGCGGCCAGTCGCGCAGCGTCTTCGCCGGCTAGTCCCCGTGCAGCATCCTGCGCGCGGGCAAATTGCCACAGCGCATGCGGCTGGCTGCCGCGCCGCATTGTCACACCCCGCCATGGATATTCTATTTTCCCGACATGGGGATGAACCGATCGTCCGCCATCATGCGAAACGAGGGTTCCCGGCACCGAATCCGCGAGTGTGCTGAGCCAGGAGTTGAACTGATCAACATCCGCTGACAGACCCGGCCCCCATTGCGCGAAGACCAGCTGAAGCACGGCCTCGAGCGTCTCCGGAATTGCATCGTTTGCCGGATAGTCACCACCGGGATCAGGATAGTCAAAGTCCTGAATTTCAGCGACGTTCATGCGTTCGGTCCAGCGGGCGACATTGGGCGCGGTAGTTCGCATCAGGAATGCGGGCACCGGATCGCGCGCGAGGTGGGCATACAGCGGTGCCATCATGCCAAAGTCCGCAATGCTCGGCCGGCCACCCAGCAGATAGGGATAGGCTTGAAAATGCTGCTCCAGCGCCGCAAGCAGTTCGGCATAACTCTCTTCCATGGCCGGGATCACAGCCGGTGCCACGCCCAGATTGGGCAGGAATCCGGAAAATTTGTCCATCAGCCTTCCAGCGGTTGAGAGGCGCTGCTCATAAGGCATGGTGGTTGGGATTGCGCGGGCGAATTCGGCGCGCAGGAACAGGTCTTGCCGGTCGCGATAAGACCAGCGGTAATGCATCGCGAGCGGAAGCAGATAGTTTGACCCGAAAGCATCAAGGAGCGCCGCCACAACACGCTGGACGCCGCCCGCTGGCTCCAGCACCGGGTCCGCATGGCAGGCCTCGCAATGGTCGATGATCGCGGTTGTATCCTGCACGATCTGTCCATCCGGGCATTCGATTACAGGTGCGACAAAATGACCGATCGAAGGGACAATTTCGCTCATGAAGCGAGGATCGCTGGCAAGGCGCTCATCGAAAGCGATCTGCTTCTTGATCAGATAGGAACGGGCTTTGCCGGTGTAGAGCGAGTGCGGCGTTCCCCACAGCGTGTAGCGTTCAGCGGTCATATCCAGCACCCTCCCCTGCTTCGGGAGGTCTATGTCTTGAATGAAATTAGGGCGCAAACCCTAAATGTCAGATCACCGCATCAGCAAAATCGAAATCCGCCGGTTCCTGGGATCTTCGGGCTTGTCGCGTACCAGCGGTTCGCGGTCTGCCACGCCTTCGATCTTGCGAAAGCGGGCTTCGCCGATGCCGAAGCGCAGCAGTGCTTGCCGGGTCGCTTCGGCACGGCCGGCGGAAAGCGACCAGTTGTTGGCACCATGTCCGCCATTGTACGGCAGCGCATCGGTGTGGCCGCGGATTGAGAGTCCACCCAACTCACTTGCCAGCATTTCACCAATTGCGGTCAGCAGCGCGGCGGCATCCGGGGTCAGCACCGTGGTGCCAAGCTGGAACATCGAAAAATCGGCATCGTCGACAAGATCGATCCGGATTCCCTCGGTCGTGTCGATCATCCGCACCTGCTTGGCGAGCCGGGCAAGGCGGGCACTGGCCTCAAGTTTGGCGGTCAGGCGCCTTTGCATGTCCTGGCGCTTTTTAATCCGCTCGCCGCCTTCCTTGGGTCCGCCGGTCGTGTCACGCGGAATCGTCATCGATTTGGTCCCGGTCTGCCCGGCGCGATTGGGGTAATTATCGACATCGGTGATCGATGCCCCGCCGAGCATTCCGTTGGAACCGGCGCTGCCCTCCTTGAGCTTGACCAGCGTCGGAGTGAAATAGTCTGCGATACCTTTGCGCTGCTTTTCGGTTGTCGCGCCGAGCAGCCAGAGCAGCAGAAAGAACGCCATCATTGCGGTGACAAAGTCGGCATAAGCGACCTTCCACGCTCCGCCATGGTGGCCAGCAGCAACAATGGTGACCTTCTTGACAATGATCGGTGGGGGCAGTTCGATCTTGCCCTTTTTGGGCGGAGCCATGGTCTAGCGTCCCCTGAGCGCATCGAGCAATTCGCTTAAGCCCGGGCGGAAATCGTGACCCAGGCCAGACCGGGCGCCTTCGACCACAAGCGGCTGGGGCCAGCCGTGCAGGCTGGCGATCACCACCTGCTTGACCGCGTGAAAGATCTGTTCGTCGGCTTCGATCACCTGCTTGAGCCGACCTGCCATCGGCGAGACCATGCCATAGGCCAGCAGCACCCCCAGAAACGTACCGACCAGCGCCGAGCCGATCATCCCGCCGAGCACCGCCGGTGGCTGGTCGATCGAACCCATCGTCTTGACCACCCCGAGCACAGCCGCGACGATCCCCAGCGCGGGCAGGGCATCGGCCAGCCCTGCGATCGCGTGTTGCGGCTCGTGCATTTCGTGAAATTGCTGTTTCATCGCATTATCCATCACCTCTTCAACGGCATGAACCTCCAGCGTTCCTGATGAGACGACGATCAGGGTGAGCGTGTCGCAGATCAGCGAGGTCAGCGCGTGATTGGCCAGCAGCCGCGGAAACTCGGCGAAAAGTGCTGAACTCTGCGGTTCGGTGACATGGCTTTCGAGCGCGACCGGCCCTTCGGCGCGGAGCAGCTTCATCAGTTTGGTTGTCAGCACGATCGCGTCGATATGATCCTGCCGGGTGTGTTTGGGGCCTTTGAAGACTTTGGAAAATCCACCGCCTAAGGCTTTGAGGCCATGCAGGTTGTTGCCCGTCACCAATGCCCCCAGCGCCGCGCCACCGATGATCAGCATCTCATGCGGCAAGGCATGCAGAACCGGCCCGAGCGCCCCGCCGGTGAAAGCGAAGCCGCCAAAAACCATGACGATCAGAATGACAATGCCGATTGCGGCGTACATGAACTACCCCCTGGAAAAGCAAGCTGCGCTGATCAGCGCAGGAAATCGAACAGGCTGAGCGAAGAAAGCCGGGCGAAGCTGGCCTGACTGGCTTCGAGCACGGTCATGGTCTGCTGCAACCTGGAGACCGCTTCGGCCAGATCGGTACCGCCGACATTGGATTCTTCCTGCGACCGAAGCTCGCTCATCTGGGTGCGGCGATCGGTGGTAAGGTCGATCCAGTTTAGCCGGGCACCGATCACGGTTTGCTGAGTCGTGATCGTCTCCAGACCAGTGTCGAGCGCGCCCAGCGCATCGCGCGCTGCCTGCGCAGGATCGGCGGCTGCTCCGGCGAGATCCGCTGCGAGGCCTTTGACCAGAGCGAACAGATTGGTTGCGCCAAAATTGAGCAATTCCGGCCCGGTCAACCCACGGGTCACACTCTGCCCATCGCCCAACGGCAGGTCGCTGGCGCTGGATGTCCCGATGTAAACCGCATTGCCGAGCGTATCGAGCGCATAGGCATCGCCGGGCGTATCCCCGCCAAACAGCGCGTGTCCGGCGCTGTCGCGGGCGTTGGCGAGCCGGACCAGTTCGCCGCTGATCTGCTCGATTTCGGTCGCGATTCCGGCGCGCTGGGCCGGGGTGAGCACGCCGTTGGCGGCCTGAGTGGCCAGAACCTGCACCCGGATCACCGAATCCGCAAAGCTTTGCAGCGCTGAATCGGTCAGCATCAAATCGCTGCTGGCCCGGGCGGACAGGGTCTGGTCCACAGTCGCAAAAGAATCCGCCCGGCCAAGCGAGCGCAGCCGCGACGAGGCCACTGGATCGTCCGAACTGCGACCCAATCGGTTGCCACTGCTGATCGAAGCCTGCAACGCATCGGCGCGGCTGCGCAGCGCGGTCTGGTCCAGATTGAACCGCTCGTAAAAAGCACTGGTGCTGACGCTGGTCATGGCAGGCTCCTATCGAATCGCCAGGAGGGTATCGAACAGGTCAGATGCGACCTGGATTGCCTTGCCGCAGGCCTGAAAGGCTTGCTGATAGCGAACCAGATCGACTGCCTCTTCATCAAGATTGACTCCGGCCTGAGCATCAAGCGCCAGCCGTGCTGCCCCGGCGATGGCCTCAAGCGCTTCGCTGGTCGTGTGGCGGCCCTGGGCGGCGCTCGCGACCTGAAACAACAGGCCGTCGATTTGACCGGAGACATTGGCTGCGGCCAGGGCACCTCGAAGGACAGTGAGGTTTGCCGGATCGCGGCTGCCCGCTGGTGCACCTGCGGGCGCTGTTGCCAGCCCCGCGCCCGAGGTCAATGAAACCGCGAGATCAGCCGCCGTGCTGCCGGAAAATAACGGTTGCCCGGGCGAACCATCCAGCGCAACCCCGCCGGTCTGAGCGCCATTTGCGGCGCCAGCCAAGGCTGCTGCGATGGTATTGAGGGCAACCCGGTTGTCCCGCGTCAGGACCAGCCCCTGAGCCTGGCCGGCCAGTGACCCGGCGGCCAGCGACACGGGTCCACCACTTAGCGAGAAGGAAATCGTATCATCGGCAGCGCTGGCCAACACCAATGGATCCGCAGTTCCACCAGTCACCAGCATCGCGCCACCAAGCCGCACTGAAACTGTCTTGTCGGCAGCAAACGCAGTCTCGATCCCGGCATAGCCTGCAATCTGGCCGAGCAGTCCATCGCGCTGATCGAGCAACAGGACATGGTCCGCGGTGCCCGGGGTAGAGCGGGCCAGTTGCAGGTTGGTGCGGGCCAGTTCGCCAGCCAGCCGGTTCACTTGGTCGACGCCATCGATGGCAGCAAAGTGCAGTCCATCGCTGACTGTGGCCAGGCCTTGATCGGCCAGGTTGAAGGTCCGGGCCAATGTCCGAGCCTGTTCCAGCGTCGCAGACCGTAGCGATGGGTCAACCGGATCGGCGGCAAGCCGTTGCAAAGCCTCTTCAAACCCGGTCATTGCCGGGAACAGACCGGATTGCTCGAGCGCGGCCTCGACGTTTTGATAGGCAGTCAGTTCGGTCCCGGAGCGGGCGGCATCGGCCCCGGTCCGGCGGACTTCGCCTTGCCGGAATGCGTCGGCGTTGCGGACCAGTCCTGCGACCCGCACGCCAGAGAATGAGAGGTCGCCGATCTGCCCGAATCCGCTGGCCGAAGCCAACTCGTTCAGTTGAACCGAGCGGCGGACATAGCCCGACGTTCCGGCATTGGCGATGTTCTGTGCGGTGACATCCAGCGCTACCCTGGCCGCCCGCACGCCCGAGGCTGCAATGGTGAGAAGGTCCGAGGCCATCGGCTAGTCCTTTCTGGCTGTCGGTGGACCAAACCGCGCCGCCAGCTGGCGCTCGATCATCGCGCCAAAACCAAAGGCACCACTGGTCGCCGCCAGATCGGCAAAATGCTCGTCCTGCATGGTTCGAAACGTGTCGAGCCCTTGTCCGCCGATCACGTCGCCGCCGAAATTGGACTTGCGGGCCGCAGCCAGCATCTGGCGCAGGAAGATTGCCTCGAACTGCTTGGCGGCCTGCGCCAATTGCGCGCGATCCGCGCCGTGGCTGGCTGCCAGGCTGCCCGTAGCGAGCATTGGTGCGGACAAGCGGTTCATATCACTACCATTTCGGCCTTGAGCGCTCCGGCTTGCTTGAGCGCTTCGAGAATCGCGACCAGGTCGGATGGCGACACACCCAGCAGGTTGAGTGCATCGACCAGTTTGGCGAGGCTGGCGCCGGGCTTGAACAGGACCACGCGCTTGCCTTCTTCCTCGGCCGAAAGCGTACTGTTCTGCTCGACCGCAGTCTGCCCGCGGCTGAACGGCGCAGGCTGGACGACCCGCGGGCTCTCTTCAATCCGGACGGTCAGTTTGCCGTGGCTGATCGCCGCCGGATAGAGCCGGACGGCGGAGTTGATGACCACCGTCCCGGTGCGCGAATTGACCACAACGCGGGCGGGGGCTTCGGCAGGGGACACTTCCAGCATCTCGAGAGCCGCCATCTTGCTGGCGCGCGCGTCGGGTTCGGCTGGCAAATGCAGTGAAATCGTGACGCCATCGACAATGCTGGCTGTACCGGGCCAGCGCGCGTTGATCGCATCGCGGACCCGGGTCGCGGTCAGGAAATCGGACTGGAAGAGGTTCCAGCGCAGACTTTCGCCGGCATCAAACCCGGTTGCGACAGTGCGCTCGACGCTGCCGCCGTCGGCGATCCGCCCTACGGTCGGCACATTGACGGTCAGCTTTGATCCATCGGCGCCCGAGATACCAAGCCCGCCGACTGCCAGATTACCCTGGCCCATCGCGTAAATCTGGCCGTCGGCTCCATAGAGCGGGGTCATGATCAGGGCCCCGCCGCGCAAGGACTTGGCCTTGCCGATCGCAGACACGGTCAGATCAATCCGCTGACCCGGCTTGGCGAAGGCGGGGAGGTCGGCGGTGATGATCACGGCGGCGGCGTTCTTGAGCGCTGGATTGACACCGGGCGGCAGTTGAACGCCAACCCGGCCCGAGACGCCATGCATCGCCTGGGTAAGGTATTCGAGGCTATCGTCACCGGTGCCAGCCAGCCCGACGACGATGCCGTAGCCAGTCAATTGGTTGCTCCGTACGCCTTGGAATGCACCAAGATCGCGCAGTCGTTCGGCCTGGGCCGGGATGGGAGCAAGTGAGCCGATGAGCAGTGCAACCATCATAAGGTATCGGAACATCACATTCCCCCTCAAAACGGACTGATGGCGTTGAAGAATTTCGAAAGCCAGCCTTCGCGGCTGGCGCGGCTGACCGGGCCGTTGCCGGCATAGGTAATTCGCGCATCGGCAACCCGGGTTGAGGCGATCCGGTTGTCTGAATCGATATCGGCCAGCCGGACAATGCCCGAAAACTGGATCCATTCCTGTCCCTGGCTAAGCATCAGACGCTTTTCCCCGCGAACCAGCACGGTGCCATTGGCCCGCACTTCGACAATGGTGACCGAAACCTCGCCGCCGAGCGTGCTCGATTGCGAAGCGGTTCCATCACCCTTGAACGACACATCGCCGCCGGCATTAAGGCTGCTGGGCTTGATAAAGCTCAGCGGGCCAGTGGCGGGCGGGGTCACGCCGAAGCTGCCAGACTTCTGGGTTTTGGATCCGGCGGCCTTTGAAGTGGTGGTGCGCTCGACCAGCACAACCGTCACCGGATCGCCGACCTTGCTGGCGCGATGGCCTTGATAGAGCGCGGCATAGCCATCGCCAGAATTGAAGATCGATCCATCGGCAACGCGCGGTGCGGCAGGCGGCGGGGGAAGAGTGGCTTCGAACCCGGTCGCAGGCCTTGGCCCAGCGCAGGCCTGGCTGGCGAAAGCCAGGGCGAGCAAAGGCGCAGCGCGTTTCATGATTGTTCTCACAGCGTCTGGTTCGCGTTGCGCAGCATTTCGTCGACCGCGCTGATCATCTTGGAATTGATTTCGTAGGCCCGCTGGCATTCGATCATGTCGACCAGCTCTTCGACCACGTTGACGTTCGAGCTTTCGAGCATCCCTTGCCGCAAATTGCCGCGCACGCCGTCACCGGGCGCGCCGATCTGGGCCGCGCCGCTGGCTGCGGTTTCGGCGAGGAAATTGTCACCCAGTGCTTGCAGGCCCGAAGGGTTGGCGAAACTGGCAACGGTCAGCTGGCCGATCTCGGTCGGGGTCGAACTGCCCGAAGTGGTGACCGAGACGGTCCCATCGGGCCCGACAGTGATCGAGCCGGCATCTTCCGGGATCGTGATCGGCGGCTGGACTGCATAGCCTTGTGCAGTCACCAGCTGCCCCTCGGCCGAGCGGCTGAAATTGCCCGCGCGGGTATAGCCAAGCTTGCCGCCAGGCAGCTGGATCTGGAAATAGCCCTGTCCGTCGAGCGCAAAGTCGAGCGCGTTACTTGTGGTATTCAGCGTCCCTTGCGACGTGATCGAGGTGGTCGACTGGACCGAAACCCCGGTGCCAAGGTTGAGCCCGGTGGCATAGGCGGTTTCATTCGAACTTTGCTGCCCCGCCACGCGGTTGTCCTGATAGGCGAGCGTCGCGAAGTTGGCGCGGTCGCGCTTGAACCCGGTTGTGCCGATATTGGCGAGGTTATTGGCCGTGACGCGCATCCGCGCATCCTGAGCCTCAAGCCCGGTGCGGGCGACATGAAGTGCGGAAGTGGGCATTTAGGGTCCTTTCAGATTCTCATCAAACTCGCCCCGCCTTCGTCGAGCTCTTTGGCGGTGGCGATCAGCTGGGTGCGCATCTCGAACAGGCGCTGGGCCTCGACCATGTCGACCAGCACTTCGGTTGTGTTGACGTTCGATTGCTCAAGCGCGGCGGGAATAACCTTGGCTTCGGCATCGCTCGGCAAGCGAGATTGTGCAGTTTCGTGGCGATTGCACAGGGACAACTGCAGCAGGAGCA
>CALMBN010000237.1 GCA_937860195.1 uncultured Novosphingobium sp. | reverse complement strand
GGGGAACAGCCCCCTTTCCCAACCCTCTCCCCTGAAGGGGAGAGGGCTTTGAACAACCCGCAAGCCCTGCCAAAAGGCGCCTGGTATGCACTGTTGCTGATCGGGCTGATGAATGCGGTCAGCCTGTTGGACCGGCAGATTCTGGCGATCCTTGCACCCGCGATCAAGGCCGATCTCAAGGTCGGCGATGCCGAGATGGGGCTGCTGTTCGGCACGGTCTTCGCGCTGTTCTATGCGCTGTTCTCACTCCCTCTGGGACGGCTGGCCGATGGCTGGACCCGCAACCGGCTGCTTGGCATCAGCCTGTTCTTCTGGTCAGCGGCGACCGCGCTGGGCGGCTTTGCATCAGGTTTTGCCATGCTCGCGCTGGCCCGGCTTGGCGTCGGGATCGGCGAAGCGGCAAGCCAGCCGGGCGGCACTTCACTGATTTACGATTACTGGCCCAAGGAACGGCGCGGCTTTGTCATGTCGGTGCTGGCCTCGGCCATTTCGCTGGGGATTGGCGGTTCGCTGATCCTGGGCGGGCTGGCGGCCGATTGGTGGAGCACCAGCTATCCCGCCAGCAGCCTCAAAGGGTGGCAGTTCGCCTTTTTTGTCGCCGCTGCACCGGGCTTTCTGCTGGCAGTGCTGATCTGGTTCTTGCGTGAGCCGGAACGCGGCGCGCTTGATGGGATCGCCACGATGCCTGATCCGGCCCCGTTTCGCGCTTCGGGTCAGGTGCTCGCCTCGGTCACGCCGGGCTTCAACTGGATCAGTCTGGCCCGGCTGGGTGCAAGCCCTGCGATGTGGCGCAACAACCTGATTTGGTTGGCCGGAATTGTGCTGGCGATGGCTGGGCTGACCAAATTGACTCAGAGTCTGGCCCCGCGCCCGGCGCTGGCGCTCGGTCCTATCAGCATCGATCCTCACACCCTGCAATGGAGCGTGATCGGCTTTGGCCTGTTCGTGCTGGTCAACCTGATGCAGAACTTGCGGCTGACCGATGGTGAGGCGCACCGCGTGATTACACGCTCACCCACGCTGCTTGCTGCGATGGCGGTTGGCGCGCTGCAATCGGTGCTCAACTATGGCATGATGGCTTTCAATCCGAGCTTTCTGATGCGTTTTTACGAGCTGCCGATGCGCGAGGCGGCCTGGCAGTTCGGACTGGTCGCGGCCAGCATGGGCATCGTCGGCCCGCTGATCTGGGGACCGTTGTCGGACAAGCTCAACCTGCGGTTTCCCGGGGCCGGCCGGGCCTGGGTTTCGCTGTTTGCGATGGGCGTTTCACCGCTGCTGTCGTTCTGGGTCTACTACGCGCCTGAGGCCAATGATTTCTATCTGCGGTTCGTGTTCTACAGCCTGGTGCTGACCGGCTGGCTGCCGCCGCTCTATGCGATCCTCTATGATCAGGTGCTGCCCCGAATGCGCGGGATTACTGCCAGCGTCTATTTGCTGGTTGCGACGATTCTGGGCCTCGGCATCGGGCCCTATCTGGTGGGTATGCTGTCCGATGCGACCGGCGATCTGCGCGTCGCGATGCTCAGCATCAATGCAGTGGCGATCCCGATCGTACTGCTGATGATGCTGATCGCCAAGCGCGCCGAGCGCGACGAGCAGGCGCTGCTGAGCCGGGCGGCGGGATAATACTTGCCAATCTTAGCGCAGAATTGTAGGAATGTATTATGGCGCAAATGAATGTCTCGCTTCCTGATACCTTGAAAAACTGGGCCGAAACCCGGGTTTCAGAGGGCATGTATAGCAGCGCGAGTGACTATGTTCGCGATTTGATGCGGCGGGATAAAGAGCAGACCGAACGCCTGGCTCGCCTGCAATCGGCGATTGACGAAGGACTTTCCACTCCGCCGAGCAAACGTTCACTGGACGAGATTGTTGCCGAAGGGTTCAAGCGGGTTGCTTGATCTCGTCATACTCGAGCAGGCCGAAGATGACCTGTTCGAGACGATCCGTTACGGTGTTGAAGCGCACGGTCTTGATCGAACGCAAGCTTATGTCGCGGCCATCAAGGATCGGATCGAATGGCTGCGGGAATTCCCGAAAGCTGGCCCGGTCCATGGGTATCTGCTTGGTCAGGTTCGCTCTTTTGGTCAGAACCGTCATCGAATTTACTATACAGTCAATTCAAATACGTTGACCATAATCCGGATATTGCACGTCAGCCGGGACGTCCCGAGGCATTTGGAATGAGCAGCAAAACGACCGTCCGCGATGCCGCCTTTGCCGTGTTCCGCCACTTTGGTGTCGATGCGCTGTTCGGCAATCCTGGTTCGACCGAGCTGCCGATGCTGCGGGCAATGCCGGACGACATTCCTTATGTCCTCGGGCTCAACGAAGCGGTCGTGATGGGGATGGCCGATGGCTATGCCCAGGCCACCCGGCGCGCTGCGCTGGTCAATCTGCACAGCGCAGCGGGCACCGGCAATGCGCTCGGCAACCTCTACACCAGCTTTCGCAACAATACGCCGCTGGTTGTGACTGCCGGGCAGCAGGCCAGATCGCTGCTGCCGCATGATCCTTTTCTGGGTGCCGAACGCGCGACCGAGTTTCCGCGCCCCTATGTGAAGTGGTCCTGCGAACCGGCCCGGGCCGAAGACGTGCCGCTGGCACTCGCCAGGGCTTTTCAGATTGCGCTGACCCCGCCGATGGGTCCGTGCTTTGTCTCGGTTCCGGTCGATGATTGGGACCGACTCTGCGAGATCCCCGATATCGCCCAAATCATTCGCGCGACCATGCCGCATCCGGCCGGAATCGGGTTCCTGGCGCAACTGCTCGATGGGGCCAGCCGCCCTGCATTGGTGCTCGGGACCGGGGTTGCCCGATCCGAAGCGTGGATGGCGGCTTATGAACTGGTCGAGCATTGCGGCGCAGATGTCTGGACCGCACCGTTCGCTGCGCGGGAAACCTTTCCCGAAGATCACCCCCGTTTCGCCGGGTTCCTGCCAGCGTTTCGGGAGGAAATCGTCCGGCTGCTTTCGCCATACGATGCGATCCTGGTCGTCGGCGCACCGGTTTTCACTTACCATGCCGAAGGATCTGGCCCGCATTGGCCTGAACATGCCCGATTGGGCGTTCTGTCTGACGATCCGCAACAACTGGCGGCCCTGCCTGGCGGACTGGGGGTGCTGGGCGATATCCAGGCGGGACTGGAGGGCCTGCTGCAGCGAGTCAGCGAGCGCGCGGCCGTGGTGCCACCCCACACTCGCAAGCCAGCGCCGCCAGCGGCAATGCAGGCCGACTATGTGCTCAGCCGGATTGCCGCCCTGCGGCCGGATCAATCGGTCCTGGTTGAAGAAGCGCCAACCGCCCGCACGCCGATGCACGATCATTTGCCGATCACGTCGATAGGCGGGTTTTATACAACGGCCAGCGGCGGCCTTGGTTACGGCTTGCCCGCCGCAGTCGGAGTCGCGCGGGCCCAGCCTGCCCGCAAGGTGATCGCGCTGATCGGCGACCTCGGCCGCGCCTTCAAGCGCCAACGAACGTGCTCACCACTTGAAGGCGACGGCTCCGAGATCGAACGCGACGCGAGCGTGTTCGCCACGGAGTTGCTCATGCCTGCGCCGCTCGTCACGCCGATGTGCCGGGTCGCGCTGAAGTCTCTCGATCCGGTC
>CALMBN010000236.1 GCA_937860195.1 uncultured Novosphingobium sp. | reverse complement strand
GGCATCCGCGGCCAATGGCGCAGGAGGCATTGTGGCATAAAGGCCGAGCATCAGTCCGATGGCCAATGCGACAATCAAACGCCAAGCTGTTTTCATAGTCTCTCTCCCTGCCGGGCGGAGGCTGGCCGGGTGTGTTACCCAAGTCAAGCACCGAACGGTTGATTTTCGACGAAAGCCGCTCCGGCAAGCTGGATAAGCTGCGCTCACCCCCCTAAAGGGGGCGCCACACGATTCTCCCTAAGCAGGCCGCCAAACCAATGCGCATTGCGATTGCTTCAGATCATGCCGCTGTCGAACTTAAGGCAGAGCTGCGCGCGCACCTGATCGGCCTGGGCCATCAGGTTGCCGACCTTGGTCCCGAAACCGCCGACCGGGTCGACTATCCTGATTTCGGTTACAAGCTCGCCGCAGTGGTCGCCGATGGCACTGCCGAATATGGCGTAGCGCTGTGCGGATCTGGCATCGGCATTTCGATGGCGGTCAACCGTGAGCCCCGCTGCCGCTGCGCGCGGGTTGATGATCCACTTTCTGCCGCACTCGCTCGCGAGCACAACGATGCCAATGTCATCGCCATGGGCGCGCGGCTGATCGGGGTCGATATGGCCAAGGCCTGCCTCGATGCGTTTCTCACGACCGAATTCGGCGAAGGCCGCCATACCGGCCGCGTCGCCAAACTGTCCAACCCGCCCTGCTGAGGAGCACCCGACCTGTGACCGCCACCCTTGAGGGGCATACCCCGATCCGCTCCGCCGGGTTTTTCACTGCCAAGCTGGCGGATAGCGATCCCGAAGTGTTTGCCGCGATCGAAGGCGAACTGAAGCGCCAGCAGAACAAGATCGAATTGATCGCGAGCGAGAACATCGCCAGCCGTGCAGTGCTTGAGGCGACCGGATCAGTCTTCACCAACAAATATGCCGAAGGCTATCCGGGCAAGCGCTACTATGGTGGCTGCGAATGGGCCGACGTGGTTGAAACGCTGGCGATTGAGCGCGCGAAACAGCTGTTCGGTTGCCAGTTCGCCAACGTCCAGCCCAATTCGGGCAGCCAGATGAACCAGGCGGTGTTTCTGGCACTGCTGAGCCCCGGTGATAGCTTCATGGGGCTCGACCTTAACTGCGGCGGGCACCTGACTCATGGTTCGCCAGTCAACATGAGCGGAAAATGGTTCAAGCCGATCCCCTATGGCGTGCGGCAAGACGATGAACTGATCGACATGGACGAGGTTGCCCGGATCGCCCGCGAGCACCGGCCCAAGCTGATTATCTGCGGCGGCACAGCCTATTCCCGCGTATGGGATTTCCAGCGTTTCCGTGAAATCGCTGACGAGGTCGGCGCAGTGCTGCTGGCCGACATGAGCCATTTTTCCGGGCTGGTTGCGGGCGGCGCGCACCCCTCGCCCTTTCCGCATGCACACGTTGTCACCACAACAACGCACAAGTCCTTGCGTGGGCCTCGGTCGGGCGTGATTTTGACCAATGACGAGGATCTGGCCAAAAAGTTCAACACTGCGGTTTTCCCCGGCCTGCAGGGCGGCCCGCTGGTCCACGTGATCGCGGCCAAAGCCGTAGCCTTTGGTGAGGCGCTCCAGCCCGAATTCAAGGCCTATGCTGCGCAAATCGTCGCCAATGCCCGCGCGCTGGCGGCCAGCCTTGCCGAAAATGGCCTCAGGATCGTCTCAGGCGGGACCGACAATCACCTGATGCTGGTCGACCTCTCAGCCAGGAATGTGACCGGAAAGGCCGCCGAAAAGGGCCTCGATCGGGCTTATCTCACCTGCAACAAGAACGGCATTCCTTACGATACCCGCTCGCCTTTTGTGACCTCAGGGATCCGCCTCGGCACGCCTGCTGGTACCACCCGCGGCTTTCGAGAGGAAGAATTCCGGCAGGTTGGCGCTCTGATCGCTGAAGTGGTAGAAGGCCTCTCGCGCAATGGCGATGAGGGTGACGGACAAGTCGAAGCCCGGGTCCGCGCGCGAGTGGAAGAGCTATGCGGGCGCTTCCCGATCTATCCAGGAGTTTGAGCCATGAGTGACAACTTCGTCGAAGATGCCAAAGCCGAAATCAGCGGCATGGCCAAGGAAGGGATGCACCATCCCTCGACCAAACCGGTCCTGACCGGTGCGGCTGTCGGAGCAGTCGCAGGCTGGCTGTTGCCGGTTGTTTCGCTGCCGGCCGGACTTATCCTCGGAGCGGGAATCATGTTCTACAAGCGCCTGCGCCCCTGATCGATGCGCTGCCCGTTCTGTGCCCATGATGACAGCCAGGTAAAAGATTCGCGGCCGACCGAGGATAACACCGCGATCCGCCGCCGCCGTCAGTGCGACAGCTGCGGCGCGCGCTTCACCACGTTTGAACGGGTCCAGCTGCGCGAGATTTTCGTTGTGAAATCGGATGGCACCCGCGAAAGCTTTGACCGGTCCAAGATCGACCAGTCAGTCGTACTCGCCTGCCGCAAGCGCGGGATCGCGCAGGAGCGACTCGATCAGCTGGTTTCGGGCGTGCAACGGCAGATCGAGACTCTGGGCGAAAGCGAAGTCGCCACCAAAGCAATCGGCGAAATGGTGATGGAGGGTCTGCGCGGGCTTGATACGGTGGCCTATATCCGCTTTGCCAGCGTCTACCGCGATTTTGCCGAGGCCAAGGATTTTGAAGAATTTGCCGGGAACGTGCGGGACATCGGGCAAGAGTAGCCCGGATATGACGCAGGCCTTCGTAACCTACATGCTGCGTTGCGGTGACGGGTCGTACTACGTCGGCCATACCGACGAACTGGAACTCAAGGTCGCGCAACATCAGGCCGGAACGCTGGATGATTATACCACAAAGCGGCAGCCGGTGGTGTTGGTCTGGTCTGCTCCGTTTGCCGATCAGGCCGCCGCGTTCGCGGCTGAGCGCCGCCTTAAAGGCTGGTCCCGGGCCAAGCGTGAGGCTCTGATAGCCGGAGATCAGGCTCTGGCAGTCCAGCTTGAGACCAGGGCCCCGATCTCGCGGGTCGCCTCAACGCAAGCGCCCGGCAAAGCCCCGATCAATCAGCCGGTGATCGTGCTGGTCCGTCCGCAACTGGGTGAAAATATCGGCAAGGCAGCACGTGCAATGCTCAATTTCGGACTCAGCGAAATCCGGCTGGTCGCGCCGCGCGATGGCTGGCCCAACCCCAGCGCCGGCCCGTCTGCCGCCGGGGCCAATGTTGTGCTTGAAAAAGCTCTGGTCTTTGAAACCCTGGCCGAAGCCGTGGCGGATTGCGCGCACGTCTATGCCACAACGGTGCGCAAGCGCGGGGTGACCAAACCGGTTGTCACGCCGGAACAGGCCGCGCAGGCGATCCACCGCGAGGCTGGTCGGTCGGCTTTGGTCTTCGGTCCTGAACGCAGCGGGCTGGACAGTGACGATGTTGCTTTGGCCCGCGCGATCATCACAGTCCCGATCAACCCGGAATTCGCTTCGCTCAATCTCGCGCAGGCGGTCATTCTGTGTGCCTATGAATGGTCAAAGGGCCAGACGCTGGTCCAACCCACCACTGAAGAAATCCTCCCCCCTGCCCCGCAGGCCGAACTTGAGGGAATGATCGACCAGCTGGTGGCAATGCTGGAGCCGCGCGACTATTTCCAGCCTGATAGCCGCTCCGATGTCACCTTGCGGACCTTGCGCAGCATCCTGACCAAACCCGGCTGGAACCATCTGGAAGTCCGCACGCTGCGCGGAGTGCTGTCTTCGTTGCGGCGGGAACCGCGTGGCTCCGCCGACGAATAGGCCAATAACCCTTGATCTTTCACGCTCCCCCAGTTAGGGGCGCGCCTTCGCAATTGAGCGGGCACTCCGGTGAAGCCTGTCTCGCATTCCGCAAATTGGCGGCATGGTGCGGTTCCGGGCCAGAAGCAGGGCACAGCGCCTTGCATGCAATTTGAAGGACACGCTCGACATGTCGAAGCGCAATGCATCGAAGTACAAGCTTGATCGCCGCATGGGTGAGAACATCTGGGGCCGTCCCAAGAGCGCGGTCAACCGCCGTTCCTACGGCCCAGGTCAGCACGGCCAGCGCCGCAAGAGCAAGGTTTCCGACTACGGAATCCAGCTCCGCGCGAAGCAAAAGCTCAAGGGCTATTACGGCGAAGTCACCGAAAAGCAGTTCAAGCGCACCTATCAGGAAGCCGCGCAGATGAAGGGCGATACCGGTCAGAACCTGATCGGCCTGCTCGAACAGCGGCTCGACATGGTGGTCTATCGCTGCAAGTTTGCACCAACGATCTTTTCGGCCCGCCAGGTCGTTTCGCACGGTCACATCTATGTGAACGGCGTAAAGTGCAACATCGCCAGCCGCCGCGTCCGCCCCGGCGACGTGATCAGCCTTGGCAAGAAGGCCCAAGACATGGCCCTGATCGCCGAAGCACAAAGCCTGGCCGAACGCGACATCCCCGAATACGTCGCCCCCGACGGCACCGACAAGGCCACCTTCGTCCGCGTTCCGACGCTGGATGAAGTACCCTATCCGGTGAAGATGGAACCGAACCTGGTGGTCGAATTCTACTCGCGCTGATCGGTTTGCATTGAGATACAAAATGGGCGGTCCCGCGGGGCCGCCCTTTTTGGTTTGCGACTGTTTCTAGAGCAAGGTGCGCGAAATGTGAATCGCTTCACCCCCACATCCGTTCATCCTGAGCTTGTCGAA
>CALMBN010000235.1 GCA_937860195.1 uncultured Novosphingobium sp. | reverse complement strand
AGATTCCCATGGCCACCAAGTCCGTCACCGATGCCAGCTTTGCCGCCGATGTGCTTCAGTCCGATCAGCCGGTGCTGGTCGATTTCTGGGCCGACTGGTGCGGTCCGTGCAAGATGATCGCCCCCGCGCTTGAGGAAATCAGTGAGGAACTGGCGGGAAAGGTGACCATCGCCAAGATGGACATCATGGAAAGCACCGAGACGCCCTCAAAGTTCGGGGTCCAGTCGATCCCGCTGATGATTCTGTTCAAGGATGGCAAGCCGGTCGCGCAAAAGCTGGGCGCTGCACCCAAAAGCCAGCTGAAGGGATGGCTGGAAAGCGTTCTCTAGATCTTGGCAAAATGCCGGGCGAGGTCTTCCCACAAAACCTCGCTTGCCGCGCCGATCAGGCCGGGGAGGTGAGCCTCGTCGACCCGATAGGCCCGCCCATCGGGCCGCGCGGCCTTGCCGCCTGCTTCGTTTACAAACAGCACCCCTGCCGCGTGGTCCCACGCCAGGGTGCGTTCGAAAATTGAGATGTCATTGATCCCCAGCACCAGCCGGGGATACTGCTCGGCAGCGCAGCGCGGGATGTCGACCAGGGCATAGTGGGGTGCGATGTGCGCTTTCGTTGCAGCGCGCCTGGCCGGGTCCATGAACACCAGCGATATTGCCGCGACGGGCGGATTGGCGCCGGTTGAGCGGACGGCAATCCGCTCCTCTCCAACCCAGGCACCGCCGCCGCGGTGGGCATGGCACAGTCGCCCGGTCAGTGGGTCATAGATCCATCCGGCGATCGCCTCTCCGGCTTCGGCCAGCGCGACCATGATCCCGAACGGCGGATTTCCAGCGGCGAAATTGTTGGTCCCATCGATTGGATCGACGATCCAGCACAGCGCATCACCCAGCCGCTCGAGCAAGACTGGTTCGGCATGAGCGGCTTCTTCACCGACGATGGCCGCTTCGGGCAGCAATTTGGCCAGTCCTTCTGCGAGGATCAGTTCGGCTTCTTTGTCGGCGATGGTGACCACGTCGTTCGCCGCCTTGGCATCAATTTCATGCGCGGCAAGTGACTGGTATCGCGGCAGGATCGCGCGGTCTGCGGCATCCTGCATGATCTGCAAAACCGCGCTCGTAAGCAACAGCGTCATAACCCCCACCCGTTCATCCTGAGCTTGTCGAAGGATCGCACTTTTGGTCTCGACGCATGAAATAAAAGGCAGCCCTTCGACAAGCTTGGGGCGAGCGGATTCGGGATAGGATCAACTCCGATAGTCCGCATTGATCGAGATGTAGCCGTGGGTCAGATCGCAGGTCCAGACCGTGGCGCGGCCCTCGCCCAGGCCCAGATCGACCTCGATGGAGATGTCCTGCCCCTTCAGATGCGCGGCGACCGGTGCCTCGTCATAGTCAGCCAGCGGCTGGCCATCGCGCGCGCACCAAACCCCGCCGAACCCGATCGAGAGCTTGTCACGGTCGGCAGGCTCGCCAGCCTTGCCCACCGCCATAACCACGCGGCCCCAGTTTGCGTCCTCGCCGGCGATCGCGGTTTTGACCAAAGGCGAGTTGGCGATCGCAAGGCCGACCCGCCGCGCGCTCTCATCGCTAACCGCGCCGGTCACGCTGATCGCGATGAATTTCTGCGCGCCTTCGCCGTCGCGCACGACAAGTTGGGCCAGTTGCAGGCAGACATCGAGCAGTGCGGCGGCAAATGCGTCGGCCCCGGGCGAATCCGCGTCGCTTAGTACCGGATTCCCCGCCGCGCCGGTGGCAAAGGCCAGCACGGTGTCGCTGGTCGAAGTGTCGCTGTCGACAGTG
>CALMBN010000234.1 GCA_937860195.1 uncultured Novosphingobium sp. | reverse complement strand
GCGCCGATCACCTGGGGCGGGGTCGGGACCGATGCCCAGCACGCGGTGTTCCAGCTGCTGCATCAAGGCACCAATCTGGTGCCCGTAGATTTCATCGCCGCGATTATTCCGGGCGACAGTCTTGATCCCGCGCACCATCGCAACCTGTTGACCAATTGCTTCGCTCAAGGGGCAGCGCTGATGGCAGGCAAAGAGGCGAAGGACGCTGCGCGGGCCTATCCCGGTGACCGGCCTTCGGCGACGATCCTGTGCGAAGACCTGAACCCCGCTACACTGGGCGCGCTGATCGCATTCCACGAACATCGCACTTTCGCCAGCGCCGTGCTGATGGAAATCAACGCCTTCGACCAGTTCGGGGTCGAACTCGGCAAGGAAATAGCCAAATCGATCGAGGTCGGCGGGGCACAATTTGACGCGAGCACCGAGGCGCTGCTGGCCGAGGCGGGACTGTAACGTTTCAAGCGGAGGTCGCGGCGCTTGCTAACGCGCCTTCCGGGCGATCGCGCTCAATCCTTTGGTCAGTTGAAACAGCCCGTTGAGCCGCGCCTCGGCGCTGCCCCAGGCGCGGGTGACGACGATCTTGCTGTCGGGACGCAGCTTGATGGTGCCCTCCAGCCGCGCGGCATAAGCAATCAGCCCGGCGGGATCGGGGAAGGTGTCGTGATGGAACGCCACCAAAGAGCCTTTCGCGCCGACATCGATCTTGGCAATGTTAGCCTCGATCGCTTGCCGTTTGATCTGGATCAGCTTGATCAGATTGGCAGTCGGTTGGGGCAGCGGACCAAACCGGTCGATCATTTCGGCTGACAGGCTTTCGATTTCGGCCTGATCTTCGGCATCGTTGAGGCGACGATAGAGCGCCATCCGGACAGCCAGATCGGGCACATAGTCTTCGGGGATCATGATCGGCGCATCGACAGTGATCTGCGGGGAGAGCGAGTGCCGCTCCCGCGCCAGGCCCATTTCCCCGGCCTTGGCTGCGAGGATCGCGTCTTCCAGCATCGATTGGTAGAGTTCGAATCCGACTTCCCGGATGTGACCCGATTGCTCGTCACCCAGCAGGTTACCGGCCCCGCGGATGTCGAGATCGTGGCTGGCAAGCTGGAACCCGGCGCCTAGGCTGTCGAGATCGCCGAGCACTTTGAGTCGCTTTTCGGCCACTTCGGAAAGCTGGTTATCGGCCAAAGTGGTCAGATAGGCATAGGCCCTGAGCTTGGCCCGACCGACCCGCCCGCGCAGCTGGTAAAGCTGGGCGAGGCCGAACCGGTCAGCGCGGTGGATGATGATCGTGTTCGCGCTTGGGATATCGAGGCCGCTCTCGACGATCGTGGTAGAGACCAGCACCTCGTACTTCTTCTCGTAAAACGCGCTCATCCGCTCTTCGACTTCACTTGCCGCCATCTGGCCGTGGGCAGAGATGTAACGAACCTCGGGCACGGTCTTGTGCAACCAGTCTTCGACCTCGGGCATGTCGGCGATCCGGGGCACGACGATGAAGCTTTGCCCGCCGCGGTGGTGCTCGCGCAGCAGGGCCTCGCGCATCACCATGTCGTCCCATTCCATCACATAGGTACGGACCGCCAGGCGGTCGACCGGGGCGGTCTGAATGGTCGACAGTTCGCGCAGGCCCGACATCGCCATTTGCAATGTACGCGGGATCGGGGTTGCGGTCAGCGTCAGCATATGGACGTTGCTGCGAAGCTGCTTGAGCGTTTCCTTGTGGGTGACCCCGAACCGCTGTTCTTCATCAACGATTACAAGGCCAAGCTGCTTGAAGCTTAGACTCTTTGCGAGAAGTGCATGAGTGCCGATCACCACATCGCAGGTCCCATCGGCCAGCGCAGCTTTGGTCGCTTTGGCTTCCTTGTCGCCAACCAGCCGGGAGAGCCGCCCAACCTTGAGCGGGAACCCGGCGAACCGCTCGGTAAATCCCGTGAAATGCTGGCGGGCGAGCAGTGTCGTTGGCGCAATGACCGCAACCTGATGCCCCGCCATGGCGGCAACGAAGGCCGCGCGCAGGGCGACTTCGGTCTTGCCGAAGCCGACATCGCCGCAAACCAGCCGGTCCATCGGACGACCCTCGGTCAGATCGCGGAGCACATCTTCGATCGCGGCTTCCTGATCGTCAGTTTCGGCCCACGGGAACCGATCGACGAAGGGGTCATAACTGGCCGGATCGGCGGAGAGTGCCGGGGCCTGCCGCAACGCGCGCAGTGCCGCAGTTTTGAGCAATTCGTGCGCAATTGCCCGGATGCGTTCCTTGAGCCGGCTTTTGCGCTTTTGCCAGCCTTCGCCGCCAAGGCGGTCCAAGCCAACGAATTCGTTGTCCGAGCCATAGCGGCTGAGCACGTCGATGTTTTCTACGGGCACATAGAGCTTGTCGCCGCCGTGGTATTCCAGCGCGACGCAATCGTGCGGGCTTTGTCCGACCGGAATCGATTGCAGGCCGATGTAGCGCCCGATCCCGTGCTCCATGTGGACCACCAGATCGCCCGGGGTCAGCGCGGCGAGTTCGGCGAGGAAGGCATCGGCGCCCTTGCGGCGCTTTTTGCGGCGGACCAGCCGGTCGCCCAGAATGTCCTGCTCGGTGACCAGTTCCAGCTCGTCATTGGCAAAGCCGGTTTCAAGCGGCAGCACCAGCGCAACCGGTGAACCCTTGGCTGCCAAACCCAGCGCTTCCTGCCAGCTATCGGCCAGCACCGGAGCAGGGCGCGCCGCTTCGCCAAGGATCGATGCCAACCGGGCACGGCTGCCTTCGGTATAGGCAGCGATCAGCACCTTTTTGCCGCGTTTGGCCTGTCCGGTCAGATAGGTTGCGGCAGCTTCGTATATGTTGTCCCCGCGCGCCCGCTCCGGGGTGAAATCGCGGCTGCTGGTAAAGCCGAAATCGAGTGCCTGCGCGCTATCGGGTTGGGCAAAGATATCGGCCCGGTGGACCGGGTGGCTCCGCAGCACGCCGCCGAGTTCATCCTTGGTCAGATAGAGCGCGGCGGGTTCCAGCGGACGATAGGAGCCAGCGGCCTTGCCGGCAGTATCACTGCGCGCGGCAAAGTAGTCGGCGATGTCTGTCAAGCGTTCGTCAGCAGCCCCTGATGCCGCGCTATCAATCACGATTGTGTCGTCATCGCCCAGATGATCAAACAAGGTGGTCAGCCGATCCTCGAACAGCGGCAGCCAGTGCTCCAGCCCGGCCAGGCGCCGCCCGTCGCTGACCGCCTGATAGAGCGGATCTGACGTCGCGCTGGCCCCGAACTGCTCTCGGTAACGGGTGCGAAAACGCTTGACGCTGTCTTCGTCGAGCAGCGCCTCGCTCGCGGGCAGCAGCAAGTGTTCTTCCGCTACTCCGTGCGAGCGCTGGGTGCCCGGATCGAACAGGCGCAGCGTTTCCAGTTCGTCCCCAAAGAAATCGAGCCGCAGGCCTGCATCAAGGCCGGATGGGAAAATATCGAAGATCGACCCACGCACGGCAAATTCACCCGCATCTGCAACCGTATCGGTGCGTGAATAACCCTGCCGCTGGAGCAGCGCGATCAGGCTCTCGCGGCCGATTTCTATCCCCGGTTTGAGCAGGCGGACATTCTCGCGAATTCTGAATGGCGTGGCGACGCGTTGCAGCACGGCGTTGATCGTGGTGATCAACAGCTGTGGGCCGCGCGCTGTGGCCTGCAACCGGTGCAACGCCGCCAGCCGCCGAGCCGATACCGACAAGGCCGGGCTGGCCCGGTCATATGGCAGGCAGTCCCATGCGGGGAATGCAAGAACCTCCAGCTCGGGCGCAAAGTACGCTGTGCTGTCTGCAATTCCTTGCATCGCCGCTTCGTCAGGCGCGATGAACACGGCACGGGTCTTTGCCGCCCGCGCCAGATCCGCCAAGACCAGCGGCTGCGCGCCGCGGGCGAGCGACGACAGGGTCAACGGGGTTTTGGCGGCAAGAATCTTCGACAGGTCAGGCATGATACTCGCAACAGCAATTGCCCCGCGCACCGATTTACGGCGAGCGGGGTCCGGGCGGACGGGTGCCTTAGCGGGTCATTGTGCGCTTGTCAGCGCGGGATTTCGACAAAGTCCAGTTTGCGGAACGCGTCCATCAGCGGTCCGGCGTATTCGTCGGGAACAGCCAGCGTGCCGAGCGCCCAGCCCATGATGTCGACGTCGTCCTCGTCCAACAGACGCTCGTACCATTCGACCTCGGCCGGGCCCCAGCGGTCGTGCTTGGTATCGAAGAAGCAGCCGATCATATAATCCGCTTCACGCGTGCCGCGATGCCACGCGCGGAATTTCAGACGGCGCAGGCGGTTCTCGAGGTCCATGTCGCCGCCGCTAAGCCGCAGCGACGACAAAGGCAACGTTCAATACTTTTCCCGCAGTGCGGCAATGATGTCGGCTGGCTGCTTGCCGATCAGGTCCTTGTGCAGTTCCTTGGCGATCGCCCGCTCGGTCAACTTGTGATAATGCTTGCGCAGTTCGCCCAGGGTGCGGGGCGGGGCGATCACGACCAGATCCTTGATTTTGTGAGCCAGAACCTGTCCGTTGAGCCAGGCCGCAGCCGCGCTTGCGTGGGCATCTTCGTTCACAAGGCCTCCAGTATGGTTGCCCGCGCTGGAATGATGGCTGCCGCCCGAGTGGTTATGCGCATCAAGCTTTGGCGCGGGAAGCGCGGCCAGTTCCGGCGCGGCTTCGTCACCTGCGTTGCGATACAGTTCGAAATTCTGGCCATCGACCACTGCGATCACGGCTCCATGGGGCAACAACATTGAACTCTCCTTGGCTTTACAACAGAACGAGTTGAAGTGCTGCGCCGCAAACCGTCCATGCGCTGCATCAAAAACTGGCGAAAATGTCCTGAGGCTGATTAAAGGAAACCATGCGCCCGGAACGCCTCAATCCCCTGTTTGTTCCTGCCGACAGCCTGAAAGGGGTCGGCACCGGGTTGGCGCGCCCGCTGGAACGGTTGGGGCTGACCCGGGTGCGCGATTTTGCCTATCACTTGCCAGACCGGTTTGTGCAGCGCCGCGCAGTTGGCAATCTTGATGAGGCAAGCGTTGGGGAACAGATCATTATTGCGCTGACTGTTGTCGAACATCGCGGATCATCCGGGCGCGGTCCGTTTCGGGTGCTGGCGAGCGATGCGATCGGCAACATCTGCGCAATCAGCTATTTCGGGCGCGCATCCTATTCGGCGAAGAAGCAGTTACCGGTCGGCGAACTGCGCTGGGTCGCGGGCAAGCTCGAGCAATATGGGCAGTTGCTCCAGATCGTTCACCCCGACCATGTCGAAGTGGATAGCGCGGCGCTGGTCGGGCAGCTGACCGAGCCGGTCTATCCGCTGTCCGAAGGGCTGACCCAGAACCGGATTGCGGCGCTGGTCCAGCAGGCGCTGGCAACTGTGCCAGGGCTACCCGAATGGATCGAACCGGGGCTGGCCGACAAAATGCAATGGCCGCGTTGGCGCGATGCTCTGGAATTGGTGCACCGCAGCGAACATGCCGCCGCGCGCGACCGGCTGGCCTACGATGAGTTGCTCGCCAACTCGCTGGCCTTGATGCTGGTCAGGAACGCGAACCGGGCGAAGTCCGGCACCGCACTGACTGGCGATGGATCGCTGCGCGGGACGCTAAACCTGCCGTTCGGACTGACCAGGGCACAAAGCCGGTCGATCCGCGAGATCGAGGAGGACATGGCCCAGGTCGCGCCGATGCTGCGGCTGCTGCAGGGTGATGTCGGCTCGGGCAAGACGGTGGTAGCGCTCGAGGCGATGTTGCTGGCAGTGGAGGCGGGGGCACAGGCAGCGCTGCTCGCCCCGACCGAAATTCTTGCCCGCCAGCACCACCAAACTTTGACCGGGCTGCTGTCCGGGACCGGAGTGACGCTTGCGCTGCTTACTGGCCGCGACAAGGGCCGGGCACGCGAA
Organism: uncultured Novosphingobium sp.; assembly: GCA_937860195.1. GTDB lineage: Bacteria > Pseudomonadota > Alphaproteobacteria > Sphingomonadales > Sphingomonadaceae > Novosphingobium. The sequence goes on along the minus strand of CALMBN010000234.1, from coordinate 321 downwards.
TCGATCCTGATGGGGTTGCTCGATGGCTCGATCCAGCTGGTGGTCGGCACCCATGCGATCTTTCAGGACGCTGTTGCATACAAGAACCTGGCGCTGGTTGTGATTGACGAGCAGCACTGCTTCGGGGTCGGCCAGCGGCTGATGCTGACCCAGAAAGGAAAGCGGACCCCGCATTGCCTGGCGATGACCGCAACCCCGATCCCGCGCACGCTGACGCTTGCCCAATATGGCGAAATGGACGTTTCCCGGCTCGACGAGATGCCGCCGGGGCGTCAGCCCATTGATACGCGTGTGGTTGCGCTGGAGCGGCTGGACGATGTG
>CALMBN010000233.1 GCA_937860195.1 uncultured Novosphingobium sp. | reverse complement strand
AAGACGGCCAGATGGGCCAGGCTGCCTATTCCGCATCCAAGGGCGGGGTGGTTGGCATGACGCTCCCGATCGCGCGTGATCTCGCCAGCGAAAAGATCCGCGTCAACACCATCCTGCCCGGCATTTTTGATACGCCATTGCTGGCCGGTGCGCCGCAGAATGTCCGCGATGCGCTGGGCGGCTCGGTGCTCAACCCCAAGCGGCTCGGAAACCCGCCCGAATATGCTGCCCTTGCGATGTGCATGATCGAGAATGGCTACTTCAACGGTGAAGATGTCCGCCTCGATGGCGGCATTCGCATGGCGCCGCGCTGATGGGCTACTCGCAGATCAACCTGCATATCGGTGAGGGCATTGCCACGCTGACGCTCAACCGGCCGGAAAAGATGAATGCCTTCACCGGCACAATGATGAACGAGATCATCGATGCGATGGACCGCACCGATGCTGACGATGCGGTCCGGGCGGTGATTTTTACCGGGGCTGGTGATCGGGCGTTCTGCGCAGGGGCTGATCTGACCCCGGACGATGGCCGTGTTCCTTTCGCCAATCCCGAGCCGGTTGAGGATTTGTCGGACCCGCGCGTCCGCGACGGCGGCGGCTTGCTGACCTTGCGGCTTTACCAATCGATGAAGCCATTGATTTCGGCCTGCAATGGTGCGGCGGTTGGCGTTGGGATCACCATGCAGCTGCCGATGGACATGCGGCTGGCTTCTGACAACGCCCGCTACGGCTTTGTCTTCGCCAAGCGCGGGATCGTGCCAGAGGCATGCAGCAGCTGGTTCCTGCCGCGGCTGGTCGGCCCCGCGCAGGCGCTTGAATGGTGCATGACCGGGCGGATTTTTGATGCGCAGGAAGCACTGCGTGGCGGGTTGGTCCGTTCGGTCCATCCACAAGGCGAACTGGTCGACGCGGCCCGCGGACTGGCCCGCGAAATTGCCGAGAACACCTCGGCAGTGTCAGTCGCGATGACCCGGGCAATGCTCTGGCGCGTGCCCCCCGGTGCGCATCCGATGGAGGCCCACAAGGTTGATAGCCGCGCGATCTACCGGCTGTCCAAAGGGGTCGACGCAAAGGAAGGTGTGCAAAGCTTTCTTGAAAAACGCCCGCCCACCTTCCCCGGCCGGGTTTCCGCCGATATGCCCGACTTTTACCCGTGGTGGGGAGGGGAGCCACCATACCAATGAACCAAAGCGTGACCGAGATTGAGGCCGATGCCCCGGCAGGCGCACGCGACCTGCTGCTCCAGACCGCATCGGACATCATGCGTGAGGGCGATATCGTCGATATATCGCTGTCTGAGCTTTCGCTGCGCTCGGGGCTCAATTCGGCTTTGGTCAAATACTATTTCGGCAACAAGGCCGGGCTGATGAAGGCCCTGCTCGATCGCGATATGGAAGGGATCGTTCACACCGTTGATGCGTTGATGGCGAAAGACATGTCCCCACAGGACCGGCTGCAACGGCATATCGGCGCGGTGGTCGATACCTATTTCAAGACGCCTTATCTGAACCGCCTGCTGATGCGGCTGGTCCGCGAAAGCGATCCCGACGAAGCACACCGGATCGCTGACAGTTACCTCACTCCGCTCAGCCGGGCTTATGACAAGCTGATCAAGGACGGGGTCAAGCTGGGCGTGTTCCGCGACCTTGATCCGCAGTTGTTCTATTTCACCACCACCGGAGCCTGTGATCGGTTTTTCTCGTCGCGGCTGGTGCTCAAACACTGCTATGATACCGAGGCGCTGACCGAAGAACTGCGTGATCGCTATCGCGAGCATTGCATTGATTTCATTATGGCGGGTATCCTCGCCCGGTAATGAGCAAAACGTGGCATATCGGTGTGATCGGCGGTTCGGGCCTGGCATCCGGGCTGGAACTTGACGGCGCGCAAACAATCGAAGTGGCCAGTCCGTTCGGCCTCCCCTCAAGTGCTGTAACAACTGGCCGGCTGGAAGGTGTGCAGTTCACCTTTCTGCCGCGCCACGGAACGGGCCATGCGATCCCGCCCGGTTCGGTCAACTACCGCGCCAATATCGATGTGCTGAAGCGCTGCGGGGTGACCGATCTGCTCGCTTTGTCGGCGATCGGCTCGCTGACCCCGGCGATGGCACCTGGCCATTTCGTGGCGGTCGATCAATTTATCGACCGGACTTCGGGCCGCGATAATTCTTTCTTCGGTTCCGGTCTGGTTGCCCATGTCAGCCTGGCCGACCCGATTTGCCCCAGACTGCGCGCCGGGCTGATCGCGGCGATTGGGCAAAAGGACGCGAAGATCCACGATGGTGGCTGCTATATCGCCATCGAAGGCCCGCAGTTTTCTACCCGCGCCGAAAGCAAGCTCTATCGTAAATGGGGCGGTGATGTGATCGGGATGACCGCGATGCCCGAAGCCCGCCTCGCGCGGGAAGCCGAGCTGCCCTATGCGCTGCTCGGCATGGTCACCGATTACGATAGCTGGCGTGATGACGATGCCGGGGTTGATGCGGCCAATGTCATGGAAGTCATGGCCCGGAACGTCGAACTCGCCCGCCAGATCGTTCGGACATTTGCCGCATCGCTGTCCAAGAACCGAAGTGCGAGCCCAATCGACAAGGCGCTCGACCATGCGATGATGACTTCGCCAGATGCGCGCGATCCCGTTCTGGTTGCCAAGTTGCAGGCTGTGGCGGGGCGGGTGCTGGGGTGAACGGCGATGTTATCCTCTATGATTACTGGCGCTCATCGGCTGCATACCGGGTGCGGATTGCGCTGAACCTCAAAGGGATTGCCTACCGTTCCGTGCCGATTGACTTGCGGTTGGGGGAGCAGGGCGGGGCCGATTATACCGCCCGCAATCCGCAAGGACTGATCCCGGCGCTGGAAATTGACGGCCACGTGCTGACCCAAAGCCTGGCGATCATTGATTACCTTGACCAGACCCGGCCTGATCCACCGCTGCTGCCAGCCAGACCGGACGCTCGCGCAGCGGCCTTGGCTCAGGCCCTGATCGTCGCGGCGGATATTCATCCGATCCAGAATTTGCGCGTGATGAACCGGCTGAAAAGCCAGTTCGATGCCTCAGAGGAAGCGGTGACTGCCTGGAACCGGCACTGGATCGAAACCGGCTTTGCTGCTCTGGAAGCAACCGCCCCGGATAACGGGACATTCGGTGGCCACCAGCCAAACATTGCCGATTTGTGCCTTGTCCCGCAAATGGCCAATGCTCGCCGGTTTGATGTGCCCATGGGACCCTATCCAAAGCTGGTGCGGATTGACGCGGTGCTGCGCGCGCATCCGGCTTTTGCTGCCGCCGCACCGGACGCGGTCAAGCCGTGACCTTTACCATTGCGCTGCGCCGCGCTTGCCCTTAGCCAATTGGTTGCAAAGGGAACCAGTTCGCCATGTCCGCCAATTTGTCTCGCCTCGCCGAATTCGTGCCCTATCAGATGTCAGTCACGACCAATGCGGTCAGCGATCTGATCGCGGGGGAATACCGCGCGCGGTATGGGCTCAAGATTCCGGAATGGCGGGTGATGGCGGTGCTGGGTGATGCCGGGGCGAAGACCCAGCGAGAGCTGGTGCAGGGCACCCGGATGGACAAGGTCGCGGTCAACCGTGCCTGCAAAGTGCTGGAGGAGCGCGGGCTTGTCGGCCGCAGCCCCAATGCCTGCGATGGACGTTCGCACCACCTTGAGCTGACCCGTGCCGGGCATAAAATGCATGCAGAAATCATGCCCCATGCGCTGGAGATGGAGCGGCGCTTGCTGGCCTCGCTTGATCCGGCTGAACGCAGGCAATTCGCCCAGCTGCTGGCCCGGATCGGGGCGAGCGCAGTTGAACTCGAAAAAGGAAAAACCAAGTGAAGCTTGCTTCGTTCCCCGATGGCCGCGATGGGCGGCTGGCGGTCGTTTCGCACGATCTGGCCTGGTATGCCGCCGCCGACCATCTGGTGCCGACACTGCAGGCCGCGCTCGACGATTGGGACCGGCACGAGCCACTTTTGCGTTCGCTTGCGACCGAACTGGAACATGGCGCAATCCCGCGTGAGCGGTTTCACGAGCGCCGGGTCACCGCGCCGTTGCCGCGAGCATACCAATGGGCCGACGGCTCAGCCTATGTGAACCATGTCGAACTGGTCCGCAAAGCCCGCGGTGCAGAACTGCCGGACAGTTTCTGGCATGATCCGCTGATGTATCAAGGCGGCAGCGACGATTTGCGGGGCCCGCGCGAGCCGATCATGCTCGCGGATGAGGCCTGGGGCTGCGATATGGAGGCAGAGCTATGCGTGGTGACCGGCGATGTCCCGCAAGGTATCTCGGCCGGTGATGCATTGGATCATGTGAGGCTGGTCGGGCTGACCAACGATGTCTCGCTCCGCAATCTGATCCCGGGTGAACTCGCCAAGGGTTTTGGCTTCGTGCAGTCCAAACCGGCGAGCCATTTCTCGCCGGTGTTTGTAACACCGGATGAATTGGGTGAGGCCTGGAGCGGCGGTCGGCTCAGTCATGTGCTGGCAGTCGATCTCAATGGCCAACCGTTCGGCCGGGCTGAGGCAGGCGAGGACTGCACGTTCGATTTCGGCACCTTGATTGCCCACCTGGCCAAAACGCGCCGGATCGGTGCAGGTTCGATTATCGGTTCGGGCACAGTCTCCAACCGCGATCCGGATGGGTCGCCGGGCCGACCGTGCAGCAAAGGCGGGCGCGGCTATTCGTGCATTGCCGAGCAGCGGATGATCGAAATGATCGCGGATGGTGAGGCCAGGACTCCGTTTCTGCGCTATGGCGATGTGGTGCGGATCGAACTGCGCGATGCTGCTGGCCACAGCATTTTTGGCGCGATCGAGCAAACGGTCACTCCGGTCTGAAACGACAAGGGCCGGAGCGCTGGTCGCACTCCGGCCCTTGCCAGTAACACTGGACAAGTCTTACTTCGGACTACCCGGCTTGTCCGCGAAGGCATCGGCGATCGAGCAGGCTGCAGGGCCAAGGATCGCGATAAACAAGACCGGCAGAATGAACAGAATCAGCGGCACAGTCATGATCGCGGGCAGCCGTGCGGCTTTTTCTTCGGCACGCATCATGCGCTCGTTGCGGAATTCGGCCGATAGCACCCGCAAAGCCGAGGCGAGCGGTGTGCCATATCGTTCGGTCTGGACCATGGGCGTGGTCACGCCTTTGACCGCATCCAGATTGACGCGATAGGCAAGGTTCTCAAAGGCCGCGCGGCGTTCACTCAGAAAAGCGAGTTCGATCGCGGTCAACGCAAATTCGTCTCCCAGCTCCGGATAGGCCCGACCCAATTCGCGCGCAACGCGGTTGAACGAGGCATCAACGGTTAGGCCCGCCTCAGCACAAATCACAAGGAGATCGAGGGCATCAGGCAATCCCTTGCGGATCGCGTCGGTGCGCTTTGAGATCAGGTTGGAAAGATAGATTTCCGGCGCCTTATAGCCAACACCGACGAAAGTGGCAAAGGCGATCAGCTTCTTCATCCCGCCCCAGGTGGGGAAGTAGTTGATGCCATAGAGCATGAACGCTGCAATTCCGCCGAGAACGACCGGCAGGATCATCCGGGCAAAAATGACCACGACGGCCAGTTCCTTGCGGCGAATCCCCGCTTGGACCAGCTTTTGCTGGATCATTTCGACCTGGCTTTGCTGAAGCACCTTCAATGAAGACAACGTGTCTTTCATCTTGTCGGTGGTTTCGGTATTGCGGACCAGGCTGGCGCGCTTCTTTGCGGATTGCGTCACAATGCCTGATTTGAGCTGTTCGCGCCGATCATTCAGCGCTTTGACACGCTTGGCCATCGGATCGCGGATGGTCACTGCGGTGTAGATCGCGAACATGACCGCAATCGCTGCGAGACCGGCCAGGATCGAGCCGATCCACAGCACGTCGAAGCCAAGCAGCGTGGGTCCGGGCGGGGTGTTAAGCATGGTTTGTCTCTATCCCTCGCTCAGATTTCAAAGCTGACCATTTTGGCCATGATGAAGGCGCCAATCGCCATCCAGGTCAGGCCGCCAAGGCCGGTCACGATCAATCGGTCATCGGTAAAGAAGCCGGCCAGATAGTTGGGGTTGATCCAATAGATCATTGTAAAAACAATGAACGGCAATGACCCGACGATGTAAGCCGAAGCCTTGGATTCAGAGCTCATCGCCCGGATCTTGAGCTTCATCTGGGCGCGCTTGCGCAAAACGTCGGCCAGATTGGAAAGCGTTTCGGCCAGGTTGCCGCCGGTTTCCCGCTG
>CALMBN010000232.1 GCA_937860195.1 uncultured Novosphingobium sp. | reverse complement strand
GGCAATCCGGGGCTATATGTGGCCGATGGTTCGGCGCTTCCCGCCGCGCCGGGGCGTCCACCCGCACTCGCGATCGCCGCCTGGGCGCACCACGTGGCCGGGCAGGTTGGGGTGTCGCTTCGCACTCAGACTGTGGACTGAGCAAGGCGCTCCACATCGCGCGTGTAAGATTTGGCTGCGGCCAGGAAGAATACCCCGCCAGCCACGGCCAGAACCGGAATAACCCCCAGCGCAAGGCTCAATTCGCTCGCATCGGCGAGGTAGCCGGTCACGACCGGCCCGGGTGCCGCTCCCAGCAGCATGTAAGCCAGCGAGATCAGCGCGTAAGCGGTGGCGTGGTTCGCCTCCGGCGTAACATTCCCCGCCGCAGCTAGGGCAGGGCCGAGATAGCTGGTGCTGACCGCAAATCCCAGGGCGATCAGGGCAAGCTGCAGCGGGCCCGGCGGTAACAGGAATGCTGCCAGCATCGCCAGCCCCAGAACTAGCGCGAACAGCCCCGACAGGCGCAGGCGGTTGGCGGGTCGTTCGCGCGCGAACCGGTCGACAAGCGCGCCGCCCGCGATCATGCCCAGCGCCGCACAAAGGATAAATGCGCCGGTTCCGAGCGACGCTGTGGCTGGATCGAGCTCGTAGTAGCGATTGAGGTAGCTGGGCATCCAGGCCAGGAAGCTGGTCTGCACGAACATCCCGCAAGCCCCGGCTGCGGCGATCCGGAGCAGCGTTGGTGTGCCCGCCATGCGCTTCAGGACATCGCGGATCGGCAAGACTTGCTCGGTCAGTAAGGTGGGCCGGGCCGGTTCGCGGATAACCAGGGGGAACATCACGGCAAGGGCGACCCCGAATACCCCGATCAGGATGAAGGCCATGCCCCAACCAAGGCTCTGGGCCGCGTAGCCGCCCAGGACGACACCGATGACCGATCCGATCATGCCGGCCGACAGGAACGATCCGATCACAGTGGCATGCATTCGCGCCGGAAAGGACTGGGTCAGGATCGCAGCGCCCGCACTGCCATATCCGGCTTCGCCCGCGCCGACGAGCGCTCTTGCCGCCAGCAGTTGGTAATAGCCTCCCGACAATCCGCAGGCCACCGTCGCCAGGCCCCAGATCAGCGCCATCGCTGCCGCACTGCGCACTCGCCCGAAACGGTCCGCCATGAACGAGATCGGCACCGACAGCACGCCAATCGCCAGCGCAACCACCCCTACCAGCGCGCCAAGCTGGCCGTCGCTGAGTGACCATTCGGCCTTGAGGAACGGGAACACCGCGTTGATGATCTGGCGCGACATGTAGTCGGACAGCATCAACGCGAATGTCATCGCAAACGCGAGCCAGGCATATGCCCGCGAAACCGGATAGCCTTCTTGCGGATCACCGGGACCAGCAGGGGGAGTTGGAGGCAGCGCCATTGCTCTGGCCGCGCGTGCTGGCCGCGCTACTTCGCGCCCTCAAGCGGCAGTTTAGCCTTCCACCACGCCAGCATCCCACCCTGCAATTGGCAGGCATTGGCAAAGCCATGCTTGCGAAGGGTCCGCACCGCCGGGATGCTGCGATGCGCCGAACGGCAGATCGCAATGATCGGACGCGCCGGATCGAGATTGAGCTCACCGATCCGCTCACCAAGCTGGGTGACCGGAATATTGATCGCCCCAGGCACCCGGCCCGCGCGCCATTCCGCGCCCAGCCGCACATCGATCACTTGCGGACGGGTCGTGCCGTCGCTGACCATGGCGTGAAGCTGCGCCGGAGAAACTTCGGGAACCTTGCCGAACGGCAACCACGAAAACATACCCATCGTCTGACCCCCTAGTATGGCGTGAATGGCATCACGGAATGTAATTGGCGCTGGTATCGTGGCCGTAGCCGCAGGCCTGATAGGTGCAACCCAGATCGTCACGGATGATCGAGGCCCAGGCATCGCAAGCCATCGTATCGAGCACCAGATCGGCATCCAACACCTTGGTCTCGAAAGTCCAACCTTCGGGCAGATTGGTCAGCTTGCTGCCCACCTCGTGCAGGTTGTCGATCGTCAGCGTCGGGTCGGTTGCGGTCGTATATTCCTGCATCACCCAAACCGGCCCGCCCGGTTCGCGCAGGATCTGCACGGTCTTGCCGGCGTGGAAAGTCCACTTGGTATAACGCTTGATCAGCGATGGCAGGTACGGGTTCTGGAATTGCAGGAAAAGGTCTTCGGCGACCATCTCGCCCACCCAGGTCATCCGCACACCGTGGAAATCGGCGATGTAGCCGCCCACCAGCTCGATCTCGTCGATGGTCCAGACCCGGCCGCGGTTGACCGCGCACATGTCCACCCCAAGCTCGACTGCGAGCCGTTCGGGATCGATCATGTTCGGCGTATCAGCGGTGACTTCGGATATTCCGGTCGTCGCGTGCATTTGCGAACGCGCGTTTCGCCCACTGCCGATGATCACCGCGCAGCCGCAAAACGCCTGCCCGCGCTGGTCCTTGACGTGAACCCGGTTGACCAGATCCGGCCCGGGGCGAAGCTTGAATTCCTGCATCCTTTTTTCCTCTGCTGATGTCCGATCCGTCACCCAATCGGCAAGAATTCAGATCCCTGCCTAACTCGCCCATTCTGGCTGCTTATCCCGATTGCGAATGCAATGCAGGCCCTATTCGCTTTGCGATCCAGGTAACCCCCTCTGCTGGGGTAGTTACTCTTTCGACAGCCCGACCCGCTCACTGGATTCGTCGCTGCGCTGGTTTGGGGGTAGCTGGCTCTATGATCGCACCTGCGCCGGCATTATCAGATTTCCGCTCCTGCCAACTATCCCGCAATCCGTAGTATCGCACCCAAGGTGGCAATCGCAATCAATCCGACAACCAGCGCCCGCCAGTGCCGATCGGGCATTTTGCCAAAATACCGACTGCCCAGCGCATTGCCGATGGCCAGTGGCGGAAAGCAGGCGAGGGCAAGTCTGCCCAGTTGCCAATCAAGCTTGCCCAGCGCCAGCGCGGCGAGCGCAACCACCAAAGGTCCCCATAGGAATATCACGATCAAGGAATCGCGGGTCAGCGCAGCAGGCACACCGCTGCGTACGAAATAATAGATCACCGGCGGCCCTGGTATCGCTGCGAAAGAGCCGAGCAACCCTGTTAGCAGGCCGGTGATAATCATTGGACCGGCGCCAGGTGGTGGCAACGGCGGGCGCGGAACTATGATCACGAAGAAGGCCAGCAAGGCAATCGCTGCGATTGCCAGCCGTGCCATATCGGGCGGTGTGTTGAACAACAGGGCCAGCCCCAGCGGGGTTGCTGCAATTGCGGCCAAGGTGATCACTCCTACCTGACGGCGATCGACGTTTTGCCAGGCCGCGCGATAACCCATCGTTCCCGCCAGGCAGCCGACCAGTATCGCCAGCAGCACGGTCCGCTCGGGCGGTAAAACAAGGTTGACCAGCGGAACCAGCACTACCGCCAGTCCGGGACGCCGTCCTTGCGCCAGAAGATCGAGAAGGATCCCTCCCACGCCGAGCTGCTGGTGACGGAGACCGGCG
>CALMBN010000231.1 GCA_937860195.1 uncultured Novosphingobium sp. | reverse complement strand
GCGTGATCGTGCGCGAGCAGGGCACGATCTTTCTGGCCGGGCCGCCCTTGGTCAAGGCCGCGACTGGTGAGGAAATCAGCGCCGAGGATCTGGGCGGCGGCGATCTTCATGCACGCAAATCGGGTGTGGTCGATCACCTCGCCGAGAATGACGAGCACGCACTGACGATTGTGCGCGATATCATCAGCCACCTTGGCCCGCGCCACGAACACGGCCTGCCGCTGAAAGAACCGCGCGCGCCAAAGTATGACGCGGATGAACTCTACGCCGTGGTCCCCGACGATGTCCGCGCGCCTTACGATGTCCACGAGGTGATCGCGCGGTTGGTTGATGGCAGCGAGTTCCACGAATTCAAGGCGCTCTATGGCGCGACGCTGGTCTGCGGGTTTGCGCATATCTGGGGGATGCCGGTGGCGATCCTGGCCAACAACGGCGTTCTGTTTTCGGAGAGCGCGGTCAAAGGTGCGCACTTCATCGAGCTCGCCTGCCAGCGCAAGATCCCGCTGCTGTTCCTGCAGAACATCAGCGGCTTTATGGTCGGCGGCAAGTATGAGGCCGAGGGCATCGCCAAGCACGGCGCGAAACTGGTGACTGCGGTGGCCACCGCCTCTGTCCCCAAACTGACCGTGCTGATCGGCGGGTCCTTCGGCGCAGGCAACTACGGCATGTGCGGCCGCGCCTATTCCCCGCGCTTCCTGTTCTCCTGGCCCAACGCCCGCATTTCAGTGATGGGCGGGGAGCAGGCGGCATCGGTGCTTGCAACGGTCCACCGCGATGCGGAAAGCTGGACGGCTGAGGAAGCCGAAGCGTTCAAGGCCCCGATCCGCGCGAAGTACGAAAACGAAGGCAACCCCTATTACGCCACCGCGCGGCTGTGGGATGACGGGGTGATCGACCCCGCGCAGACGCGGGATGTGCTGGGCTTGGCGCTGGCGGCGGCGCTGGAAGCACCAATGGCGGATGGGCCGAGGTTTGGGGTGTTCCGGATGTGAGGGGGTAGGCGTATGAAATTTTTGGAAAAATTGTTTGGCAAGTTCGATGCCTCGGCCGAAAATCGAGTGAACGACGAAGAGCCAATCGTAATTGTGCCAATCCCACCGCTAGTTACTCTTCTTCTTCATCTCGAAAGGGACAAAGGTTCGCCGCTAACTGAGGCTGAGGTAGTCGAAGTGCGGGATAAGGCAATCTGTATGACGATGAGAGTCAGCCATCGCGACCAACTTGTCGAAAAGCGTGGCTATGCCGACATCAGCCTCGAAAACGTTTGGGACGAGTGGCAAGAGTTTCTCGCCTCAAATCCGAGCGCAGCCTCATGATCAAACCCTTCTTCATTGGAAACCAGCACGAAATCGCGCGCCGTCAATTCTCCCCGGAACGGGGAGGTGGCGCGCCGGAGGCGTGACGGAGGGGCCGGAAGGGTGCCTATTTGAGCGAAGGTGCAGACCAGAACTCGCCACCCCTCCACCACCGCTTCGCGGCGGTCCCCCTCCCCCAGCAAGCTGTGGGAGGATTTTGTGACGTAGCTCTCGGTTTACTCATTCCTCCTCGAGCTTGTCTCGGGGAGGGGGACCGCCCAGCGCAGCTGGGTGGTGGAGGGGTAGGCGCGACCTAGCGTAGGTCACAATGGCTTCAGCAGCACCCACCACATCCTTCAAGACATCGCTGGCCGGAACCCGCAGCGTTTCAATTCCATGCTCCCGAAACCACGCATCGCGCGTCTCATCGTGCAATGCCTGATCGCCTGTGTCGTGGACTTTTCCATCAACCTCGATCGCCAGCCGCGCATCGCTGCAATAGAAATCCAGCACATAGGGCCCTGACCCATGTTGACGGCGAAATTTCAGTCCGAGCGGTCGACGCCGAAACTCCCGCCACAGCAATGCTTCGGGCAAGCTCATCGCTTTGCGCAATTTGCGCGCTCGTCTGATTGTCCCCGACCCTGCCGGTGGAGCCATATTGCGAAACATGCGAAACCCCTCCACCATGCATCGCATGAGCCCCCTCCGCCTGCAAGTTGGCGGCGGACAGAAGGGTCCGTAATGGAGCAGGATTTGCAAACCCCCACCCTCCTTTCCCGCCTGGTCAGGCGGTTCCTGCTGGCGCTCTATGCCTGGAAGGGCTGGACCTTTGCCGGGAGCGCTCCGCCTTCGCGCAAGTGCGTGATCCTGGGTGCGCCGCATACGTCGAACTGGGATTTCATCTTCTTTCTGGGCGCGGTGACCAGGCTGGGGATCAGGCCGAGTTTCATGGGCAAGCTATCGCTGTTCCGCCCGCCGCTGACCCGGTTCATGTATGACATGGGCGGGATTCCGGTCGATCGCCGGGCCAAGGACCAGAACTATGTCGAGCAGGTCGCCAAGGCCTTTGCCGAGGCGGACGAACTGGCGCTGGTAATCGCCCCTGAGGGCACGAGAGGCCCGATCACAGCATGGCGCAGCGGGTTCTATCACATCGCCTTGCGGGCGGGCGTGCCGATTGTGCCAGCCTGGGTTGATAACGCCCGGATGACTGGCGGGATCGGTCCGGAAATCATGCCGAGCGGTGATTACGCGGCCGATCTCAAAAAGATCGCGCGGTTCTATCATCAGCACATGCCCGATCACCCCAAGCTGGCAGTGCTCTATCGCGAGGCCGGAATTCTGGAAGGAGCCAGCGATGCTTGAAGCCTTGGCGATCAACGCCGCGGTCCTGATCGCCGCGGTGCTGGCGCTGTGGGCTATTTCGGTGCGGTTGGGCGACGTTTCCTTCATCGACGCGTTCTGGGGCTCTGGCATGGGGCTGATGGCGCTGGTCAGCTGGTCGCAGGTGCGGCCCATGCCCGGCGCACTCGCCTCGCTGATCATGCTGATGACCGCGGCCTGGGGGTTCCGGCTCGGCATCTACCTGCTGCGGCGCTGGCGGCGCGAGGGTGAGGATCAGCGCTATGTCCGGATCCTGCGCAAGGACCGGGAGGCCGGGCGATTTGCCTGGGCGGCGCTGACCAAGATCTGGCTGGGGCAGGCATTCCTGCTGTTTCTGGTGTCGAGCCCGGCGCAGGTCGGGATTCTGGCCAGCGGCGATCCCGCGCCAGTGCCGCCGATTGCGTGGCTGGGGCTGGGGATTTTTCTGATCGGGATATTCTTCGAATGGGTCGGCGATTGGCAGCTGGCCAAGTTCAAGGGCAATTCCGCCAATGAGGGCAAGATTCTCCACACCGGATTGTGGCGCTATACCCGCCACCCAAACTACTTTGGCGATTGTGCGGCCTGGTGGGGGATCTGGCTGGCAGCTGCGGGCGCAGGCTGGACCTATGCCCTGTTGACCTTGCCGGGGCCATTGTTCCTGACCTTTACCCTGACCAAATGGTCGGGCGCGGCGCTGCTGGAAGCGGGGATGAAGAAGAAGCGCGGCGATAAATACGCCGATTACATCGCGCGCACGTCCCCCTTCATTCCCTGGCCGCCGAAACTGCTCTAACTAGCCACCGACCCGCTTGACCCGGTCCTCGATCGGCACAACGCGCGGCGGCACGGCCTTTAACCAGCCCTCCAGCGCGGCGAGATCGGATATTCCGACCACGGCATCGCGCTGGCGGTTGAACAGCGAAAAGCTATCGCCGCCGCCTGCCAGAAAGCTGTTGGTCGTCACGCGATAGGTCGCCGCCGGATCGATCGGCGCGCCGTTCAAAGTCATCGAGATCACCCGGTCACCGATCGGGCGGGTCAGGTCGATTGCATAAGTGAACCCGGCCGAAGGGGTCAGCACCTGTTTTGGCCCGTCATCATCAAAGCCCTGTTCAATCACCGCTTTCAACTCTGCGCCGGTCATTGATTGGGTCATGAGCGTGTTGTTGAACGGCTGGGCGGCATAGATCGCGCCGAAATTGACCGAACCATCAGGTTCAGGCGCGATCGGTTTGCGGATCCCGAACGGATTCATGAAAGCGATCTGGGCCCCGGCCCCGGCAGTCGCAGCCAGCTGCGCGTCGGCGATCAGGTTGCCTTCGGGCCCGCCCTGATTGGGGAAACCGGCCGATGGTGCGCGGTCAGCCGGGCCAGACAATTTGCCGACCGGGCGCATGGCATAGGCATTGGCTGCGTCCCGGTATTTGCCGACATAGGCGGCAACATCAGGCCGCGCGCTAAAGCGGGGAAGCTCCTTGGCCTCTTCAACCGGCCCGCGCGGTGATTGATAAGGATCGCTCTGGACAATCACATTGCGGGCGCGTTTGCTGACCACGCGGCCCGCCAGCGGATCGACTTCCAGCGTGATGTCCGTGAGCAACTGGCCCGAAACCCCGGCACTGGTCAGCAGGATCGGCTGGCGCGGGTTGATCGTGGCGTAATCGCAGACATAGGCCCAATGGGTGTGGCCCGAGATGACCACATCCACCCCCGGTGCCAGCCGGTCAAGAATGCCCTTGATCGGCCCGGTCAGGCTTTCGCAGCCCGAAGGATTGGGCTTGCCGGAAGTATAGCCGCCTTCATGGATCAGCACGACCACCACATCGGCCCCGGCGGCGCGCAAGCGCGGCACCTCGGCATTGATGGTATCGGCTTCATCCCCAAAGGTCAGCCCATTGATCCCTTCGGGTGAAACCAGACTGGGCGTGCCTTTCAAAGTGAGGCCGATGAAGCCCACTTTGACCGCGCGCCGCCCTTTGCCAAAGGTCTTGATCCCGGTGGCCGGGAACAGCGTCGTGCCATCGGCGCGGCGGGTGCTGGCGGAAAGATAGCGGTATTTCGCACCGCCAAACGGTTCGACCTGACACGGCTTTTGTGCGGTAAATTGCGCGCAGCCGCCCTTCTGCTTGCGCAGCAGTTCTTCGGTGCCGCTGTCAAATTCGTGATTGCCGACCGCAGTAAAATCAAGACCGATCCGGTTGAGCACGCCGACCGCCGGTTCATCGAGGAACAGCGATGAGGATATCTGCGAGGCCCCGGTCATGTCACCTGCGGCAACTGTTACGGAATAGCGATACTGGCCGCGGGCAGAATCGACCGCACTGGCCAGAAAGGCCGCGCCTCCGGCCGGTACAGGCTTTGCCCCGCTGGCTGTATCGGCAGGAACAAGCACGCCCGTTCGGGGCGGCTCGAGCGCGCCGTGGAAATCATTGAGGCCGATGATACCGACAGTAACCGCCGGATTGCCGCTGCCAGCCGCCACCGCCCCGCCGCTGGTGGCACAGGCGGCCAGCAATGGCAGGATCAGCGCAGGCAGAAATCGGGCGAATCGCGACGGGCTTGGATCGTTTTGAATCATACTTCTTTCCTAGCCGAAGGAGGCTCGGCTGCAAGCTGGGCGTATTATTTGGCTATGACAGTTTCTTGAAAATCGCACCGCTGCATTTATATGGATCGGCAACGATCTGGATGGGGAGCTTCACTACCATGGCCCGGCCGCAAACCGATATTGACGCGGGACGACAGCAACTGATCACTCTGGTGGTCGAGCTGGTTGAAGAGCGCGGCTCGAGCGGAATGACCATGACCGAAATCGCTGCCCGCGCCGGGATGTCGCCTGCCAATCTCTACCGCTACTTCGAAACCAAGGAGGCGATGGTCGAGGCGGTGGCCGAACACTG
>CALMBN010000230.1 GCA_937860195.1 uncultured Novosphingobium sp. | reverse complement strand
TTGGTACCCGGGTCGTCATGGTCGGGCTTGTCCCGACCATCCATGCCTCTGAACGCGTGAAGGCCAGTTTCCTGCGATATTCCAACCACTTATTGAGTCTAGAGCCTGCGGCCCGATGGATCCTCGGGACCCTCGGCCTTCGCCGAGGGCAGGCAAGCCCGAGGATGACATTGCGGAAGCTCATGAATGGGTCAGATCACTAGCGTCTGATCGGTTGAGGTGGAAGTACTTTCGCTTCCACCGAAAGCGTGAATCAGCCTCTACAGAAAAAGTTCAGAGTGCTGCCGGCCAAGACGATGTGTTTCCATCACGACTGGAAGCGCTCGAGCACGTAGATCCGGCGCGCAAAGCGGCGACGAGGTGAACTGCGGCAGCGCTCGCCTCAACTCGTCGGCGCGTCGAGCTTGCGGGTCAGATTCTCGAACTCGCGGCGCAGTTCCTCGTTCTTGAAGATCTGCTCGAAGGTCGGCGACTCCAGCTTCTGGATCGCCTCGAAAGACGCCGTCGAATCCCGCATCAGATTGCGCAGCTGGAAACTCGCCTCCACCGTCTCGAAGGTGTTGTCGGCGATGCGCAGATCGTGCGCGGTGCGCTTGCGGGCGGCCGCCAGCTGCTCGCGCTGCTGCAACAGGAACCGGCGATAGCCTTTCGCCGCCTCCTCCGACAGCTTCTGGCTCTCACGGTTCGACCGCAGCGCCTTCACTTGATCGGCGCGGTTTTCGCCTTTGAGCAGATCTTCGGTCTTCTGGGTGCCCGACAGCTTGATGTCAGCGGCATTGACCGAGGTCACCGGCGAAATGGCGGTAACGTTGGGGCTTTGAATGCGGCTGCCGGTAACGACGATCGTGCTGTCGGCAGGGGCTTCTTCGGCGGTTTCATCGGCCGGAGCGGCGTCTTGCGCCAGAGCAGGCGAAGCAATCAGTGCAAAGCCAAATGCGAGTGGTGCCGCGCTGGCCCAGAGTTGTGTGGTTTTTTTCACGATTATCAGTCCCTTATCGCGGGAGCCGAAGCCCCAGACTAGTCTTCTTGAACAAACTTGCGCAACAATCTGAGGTTGCACTTCTTGCCCAGAATGCGGTGCTGTTGTCCCGCCGGTCTCGCGCTGTAAAGCGAAAGTGCCCGGATACGGGGGATTTGCAGGCCGACTGTGCCCTTTGTGCAACTCTTTTGCGCGGTGGATCATGCGGCTTGCTTTGGAGACCAGAGCGTTGCAATTCCAGTAACCGGCAAGCGGCCGGAACAGGAGCTGCAGATGGTGCGAATTCGAATTTGGCCCTTGGCGGCCCTGGCGCTGGTCCTGTCCGGATCAGGCCAGGCGACGGGTTCGAACGCGCCGCAGGGGGCAAAGTCGTTCCGCGACCTGCTCGATTGCCGCAAATTGACCGATCCGCAGGAACGACTGGCTTGCTTTGACCGACAAGCGGCCGCGTTGGCGGAGGCCAGCGAGCGACACGAGATCGTGGTGGCCGACAAGGCCGAGGTCCAGCAGACCCGCCGCAAGCTGTTCGGGTTCTCGCTGCCTGCCTCGACGATCTTGGGAGACGAAGGCGACCCGCAGGAAGCCAAACGGCTGGAAACCACGGTCGTTTCAGCACGTCGCGGCCGCGACGGGGCCTGGATCGTCAGCCTGGCCGAGAGCGGCACCTGGGAGCAGACCGATTCCAAGGCGCTGGCGCTCTCCCCCAAGGCAGGACAGAAAGTGGTCCTGACCAAGGGCTCGCTTGGCAGCTATTTCGCCAGTATCGACGGCCAGGCCGCGATCAAAATGCGGCGGATTCAATAGCGCTCAAGCGCCGGGCATCGCCCCGACGAACAGCAAGGGATCGAGCCGGGATTCGCGCCATTTGAGCGACCAGTGAAGGTGCGGCCCGGTTGCCCGGCCGGTCGCCCCGATCCGGCCGATAAACTGGCCCTTGCGGACGATGTCGCCTTCCTTCACGGCATGGCTAGAGCAGTGCAGAAAGGCACTGCCCAGGCCCATGCCGTGGTCGATCATCAGCAATCGGCCTTCAAGACTGAACGCGTTTTCCCCTGCGAGAGCCACGATGCCATCGGCCGGGGCAACGAATGGCGTGCCGCTGGTGCCGGTCGCGATGTCCATCCCCGAATGATAGCTGCCCGGGGTGCCGTTGTAGATCCGCTGCGCGCCGAACCGGCCCGAAATCCGCCCATAGACCGGGTAGATGAACTTCTGCCGCCAGCCTTCTGCGGCATGGTCCTGCGCTCGGGCAGCGTTGATCCGGGCCAGCTCGCCTTCACGGCGCCGGGCGTATTCCGCATTCGGCGGCGTCCCGGGGCGCGGTCCGAGCGGGATATGCTCGATCTGCCAGCGGCGGGGCGAGATCGCGAATTGTCCGCGGCTTGAGCCTCCCCCGGCAAACTCCGCCAGCAACTCACCGCGCGGGCCAGAATCGCGATCGAAAGCGATAAGGAACGTCAGGTCGGGCGCGAGCCGCACCGCGCGGCCATTGAAGGCCAGCCGGCTCGCCCCAAGCGGGGCCTTGCCGCGCGCCCAGCCGCCTTGGGTCAGCTGACCGGTCAGCGCAAAGTCGGCCAGCGGGTCGCCGCCCAGCCGTTCTGCCGCCCAGCCGCTGGCGCGCAGTATTCCGGCCCCGGCGAGCGCCCCGCCCGCGGCGAGGAACAGGCGGCGCTTCATGCCTGGTCGAGCAGGCGGCGGGTCGCAAGAGCAGCACTGGCATAGGCTTCTTGCCGCTCCACGCTCCAATAGCGCAGGGCCTCGAGCACAACCTGCTCGCCGCTGACCGCGCAGATCACATAGTGACCCGGGCTGAGCACGCGGAACCCGTTGGGTTGGTAAAACAGCATGGCGGCGCGATCATTGGAATTCATCAACATGGGGGCCGCTTTAGCAAAGCCGGGCCGTCAGAGCAATTTGCCCTGCGGACCATCGTCCTGACCGGGTGCGCTTTTGGTCCGGGGTGCTGGGCGGGGTGGCGCTGCACCGGGCGCAACTGCCAATTCGCCGTCGTGGAAATGGAGTGTCAGCGCGGTTTCCCGAACAGCGGTTGCCCTGGTTGTCAGCGTCAGTCCGGCCGGACCGGACACCCGGACATAGCCCCGTGCCAACACCGTGTCGGGATCAAGCGAAACGAACAGCCGGACGAGCCCTTCGAGCTTGCCCCGCGCGGTCTGGATTCGCGCGGAAATCAGCGGCAGCGAAAGCTTGCCTGCCACTCGCTGCAACTCCCCGCGTGCCAGCGTGGTCCGGTCACCAAGCGCGCGCCGGAAGCGGTCGGACAGCTCGTCGAGCTGCTGCGCCTTGGGACTGAGCAAGGCTTGCGGTGCAGGCAAGCGTTCGGCCCGCGCCGCCAGCCGTTCTCGCCCCAATTGCAAGGGTCGCAGCACCGCGCGGCGTTTGCGCAAACCCAGCTCAGCAATCTGGTTACCAAGCTCGGACCGGACCGGAACCGCCATCTCGGCCGCAGCACTCGGGGTCGGGGCACGGCGATCAGCAGCGAAATCGCACAGCGTCGTATCGGTCTCGTGCCCGACTGCGGAAATCACCGGGATGGAACATTCGGCCACAGCGCGGACGACGGCTTCCTCGTTGAAGGCCCACAGATCCTCAACCGACCCGCCGCCGCGCGCGACGATGACCAGATCGGGGCGCGGCAGCGTTCCGTTCGGCTCCATTGCCGAAAATCCGCGCACCGCCGCCGCAACCTGGCCTGCCGCGCCCTGGCCCTGCACCAGCACCGGCCAGACCAGCACGTGAACCGGGAACCGGTCGTTGAGCCGATGGAGGATGTCGCGGATCACCGCTCCGGTCGGCGATGTCACCACGCCGATCACGCGCGGCACAAACGGCAAGGCCCGCTTGCGTTCCGGCGCGAACAGCCCCTCGGCCTCGAACCGCGCCTTGTTGCGCGCGAGCAGCGCGAGCAGCGCGCCCTCGCCTGCAACTTCCATCCGCTCGATCACCAGCTGATAATTCGAGCGGCCCGGATAGGTGGTGAGCTTGCCGGTCGCGATCACTTCAAGCCCGTCTTCGGGCTGAAAGTTCAGCCGCTGGGTCGTGCCGCGCCACATCACCCCTTCGAGCCGCGCATTTTCGTCCTTGAGCGCCAGATAGACGTGGCCCGAGGCGGCGCGTTTGAAGCCGCTGATCTCTCCGCGCACCCGCACAAAGCCGAAGCGATCCTCGACCACGCGTTTCAGCAATGCGGAAATCTCGCTGACCGAAAGGGCAGCAGCGTTGTCGCCCGCAGCTTCCTTCGCTACCAGCCCGGCGGGTTCTTCATCTGAATAGGGCGGCGCTGACATGAATATCCTGCTGATCGGTTCGGGCGGACGCGAACATGCGCTGGCGTGGAAGCTGGCGCAATCCCCGCTCTGCACCAGGCTGTTCGCCTGCCCCGGAAATCCCGGCATCGCTGCGCACGCCGAACTGGTCGATCTGACCATCGAAGACCATGCTGCCGTAGTAGCGTTCTGCGAGGAGCGCCGGATCGGGCTGGTGGTGATCGGGCCCGAGGCGCCGTTGGTCGACGGGCTGGCCGATAGCTTGCGGTCCGCGGGCGTGCCGGTGTTCGGCCCAGGCAAGGCCGCCGCACAGCTTGAAGGGTCAAAGGCTTTCACCAAGGAACTGTGCGAACGCCACAATATCCCGACCGCCGGCTTCGTGCGCGTCACATCCGAAGCGCAAGGGCTTGCCGCTCTTGATGCTTTCGCAATCCCGGTGGTGATCAAGGCCGATGGGCTGGCCGCAGGCAAGGGCGTCACCGTCGCGATGTCGCGCGCCGAGGCTGAGCAGGCGGTGCGCGAGATCTTCTCTGGCCGGTTTGGCGCGGCCGGAGCCGAGGCCGTGATCGAGGAGTTCATGGAGGGCGAGGAGGTCAGCTTCTTTGCGATCACCGATGGGCACACCGTGGTCCCGTTCGGCTCGGCACAAGATCACAAGCGCGTTGGTGACGGTGATGTGGGGCCCAATACCGGCGGAATGGGAGCCTACAGTCCGGCGCGGGTGCTGACCCCGCTGCTTGAAGGAGAGACGCTGGAGCGGATCATTGCCCCGACAGTGCGCGGGTTGGCGGATGAGGGCACGCCTTATTCCGGGGTGCTGTTCGCCGGACTGATGCTGACGAACCAAGGCGTCAAGCTGATCGAGTACAATTGCCGGTTTGGCGACCCGGAATGTCAGGTGCTGATGCTGCGTTATGAGGGTGATCTGGCCGAGTTGCTGCTGGCCACGGCCGAAAACCGCCTCGCCACCCTGCCGCCGCCGCGGTTTTCGGACAATGCGGCGCTGACCGTGGTGATCGCCGCAAGCGGCTATCCCGGAGCCCCTGCGCAGGGCGGCGAAATCGGCGCTCTGGCCAAGGCCGAGGCCGAGGGAGCCAAGGTCTTTCACGCCGGAACGGCAATGGATGGTGGCCGGCTGGTCAGCAAGGGTGGCCGGGTGCTCAACGTCACAGCCAGCGGCCAGAGCGTCGGGGCGGCGCAAAAGATTGCCTATCACGCTATTAATAAAATCGATTTCAATGATGGGTTTTTTCGCCACGATATCGGTTGGCGCGAAGTTGAACGCGAAGCTAAAGAGTAATTGGTCAAACGATTCCAATTGCTCGAGGAACGACGTGAAAATCACCCTGCTTGACGGAATCTCCCGAGAGCTCGATTCATGCCTGATCGGTCATGTCGGAGGTGAAGTCGCTGACCGCGGCGAGCTGGTTCGCCGGGTGATTCCGGCGCGGCCAAACTGTTTTATTCAGTTTGTGCTGGAGGGCGAACAAGGTCTCTACGATCTCGATACCCGAACCCGCCGAACTGCCCCGGTCGCCGGGCTGTTCGGCCCACTCACGCACTACCGCTATGATATGGAAATTGTCGGTCCTTTGCGGACATTTTCGGCCCGGCTGCAGCCAGCGGCGGCAGGACGGCTGTTCGGTGTCAATCCGGTGGCACTTGTCGACACGTTTCAGTCGATCGATCCCCCGGCAGGACTTCTGCAAGAACTCCGTTCGGCCGCATGCTGGGACGACATGGTTGCCCCGGTCGAGCGCTGGTTGATTGCGCTTTCGGCCGACGGATCTTGCGAAGATCCGGTCGCCCGGGAAGCCACGCGGCTCAGGAAATTGCGCGGGACTGTTCCGATCCAGGACCTGGCCGATGCCGCCGGCCTTTCACTGCGCCATTTCCAGCGGCGCTTCCGGGCGCTGACCGGGCTAAACCCGAAGCACTACGCGCGGATCTGCCGGATCGGCCACGCCGTTCATCGCAAGGAGCTTGAACCCGGCACCAGCTGGACCGCACTCGCCCATGAAGCAGGCTATTCCGACCAATCGCACTTCATCCGTGACTTCAAGGCGCTGACAGGCACCTTGCCGCGCAGCTTTTTGCAAGGGCAAACCCCGATCCTGCGCTATCCCAAGTGGGATGAATAGGCTGGATTCAACTGTTCGACCCCGGCGCTGCTCAGCAAGCCGTTCAGCTCTTGCCCGATGTCCAGATCATCGAGCAGCTGCATCACTTCGCCCGCTGCTGCGGCTTTGATCCGACCAAGATCAGGGATCCGGTGCAAGTCAAGGTGAGTCAGGCCCAGCAGCACCAGCTCGCGGTAGGCGACCCGCTCATACAATCCGCTGCCGAGCCGGAAATCCATCCGTTGCGACAGGCGGCGCAGCGCGGATTCGATCCGGCTCTGATTGTGGCTGGTTTCACGCCGTTTACGGTTGAGCAGGACCAGCCAGTCAAGCGGGGCCATCCCCGCTTCGGCCCGCGCGGCGCGCAATTCGGCCACCGTCACCGAGAAGCACCCCGGCCCGGTCAACTTGTGGGTGACCGGATGAAACCGGCCAAGCAGTTCGAGGTCAACGAACGAACAATTGACCGGCGAAACCAGCATATCGGCCAGCGCAATCGCGCGCCGGGCAATCGGGCTGTCATGGCCGGCAGCATCGATCACGACATAGTCACAGTCCCACCCGGCGCGGGCCAGTTCCTGGCACAGATGCGCTCCGCTGTGCTGCTGGAGCAGCAGGTGGCGCGGCAAGGGCAGGCGTGCGCCCAGCCGTTTGGCCGTGCCGCCGCGCGCCATCAAGGCCCGGCTGAGCGATTGCTGGCGGCGGTCAAGGTCGACCGCCAGTACCTTGTGACCGGTATCGGCCAGCGCCACGGCAAGATGGAACGCCAGAGTCGACTTGCCGACACCGCCTTTTTCATTGGCAACGGTGATGATCCTGGCCGGACCGCGCGGACGACCCGCGATGTCTGCCACGATCACCTGCGGATGTTCGCCATCCATGGCGACATCACGTCGCGCAGCAAATTGTCCGATAGGAGTGACCACGTTCATCGACCCGACCCCCGGCTGCGCGCCGCTTCTAAGTGCGGTCGCGAATCACCTGAAGGTCAAGACTAGTGGATAAGTCTGTGGGAATCGATTCGAGAATCGGTATTTGGGCGCAATCGCAGCACAATCCGGCCCTGTTCAACCCATGCGCCGTTTGATCAGGTCCATCAGGTCAGCTTCGGGCCGGGCGCCGTAGTGCGAGATGATCTCGGCCGCGCAGATCGCGCCAAGGGTCAGGCATTCCGAAACCGGGCGGCCACCCACATGGCCGTGGAGGAACCCGGCTGCGAACAGGTCGCCCGCGCCGGTGGTATCAACCACGGTCGCAACCGGTTCGGCCGGAACTTCGAACAATTCGCCGCCGGTCACAGCAACAGCGCCGCGTTCACTGCGCGTGACAACCAGCAACGGCACCTTGTCTTGCAACGCAGCGATTCCGGCGTGGAAATCGTCCTCGCCAGTCAGAGCTGCGAGTTCGATGTGGTTGGCGAACAGGATATCGATCTCACCCGCCGCGATCATGCTGCGGAAATCATCACCGTGGCGCGCAATGACAAAGGCATCCGACAGTGTAAACGCAACCTTGCGGCCAGCACCCCGAGCTGCCGCAATCGCCCGGCGCATCGCCGCGCGCGGCTCTTCGGGATCCCACAGATACCCTTCCAGGTAGAGAACTTCGGCATCGGCAATCGCCGCTTCATCGAGCGCGTCCGCCGGAAGGAATTGCGATGCCCCCAGAAAGGTGTTCATCGTCCGCTGGCCATCAGGGGTCACGAAAATCAGGCAGCGCGCCGTTGGCGGATCCCCGGCGCGGACCGGGGTGTCAAAGCGAATGCCGCCGGCCCGGATATCATGCGCAAAGACTTCGCCCAGCTGGTCGTCAGCAACCTGCCCGATAAAGGCGCAGGTCGAGCCGAGCGCAGCCAGCCCGGCCAAGGTATTGGCCGCAGAGCCGCCTGAAATATCTCGCGCAGGCCCCATCGCGGCGTAGAGTTCGTTGGCGCGGTCGGTATCGACCAGGGTCATTCCGCCGCGCGTCATTCCGAACCGCCCGATCAGCTCATCCGCACACGGAGCCATGACATCGACGATGGCGTTGCCGATGGCGATGACCTGAATGCTGGGCTTGGACATGCGGACAATCCTTCATGGTACCTGGGGAAAAGTGCGCCGCGCCTAGCGGCTTTTGGCTCCGCAGGGAAGCAGCGTTGACAGGGCCGGGCGGGCGGGCAATTCCAGCAGCAATGCTAACTGCCTTTGCCCTTGCCGTGTCCCGGATTACCGATCCGCGCCTGTTGCCAATCTGGCTCAAGAGTCTGGCTGTAACCCTGCTGGTTTTTGCCGTGCTGGGCGGCGGGTCATGGTGGGGGCTTTCGGTTTTGCTAAGCCGCTATCCCGAGACCGCAGAGCTGGGCCAACTGGTCGCCGCCGTGCTGGTCCTGATTGCCGGCTGGCTATTGTGGCGGATCATCGCGCTGGCCGTGCTGCAAGTGTTCGCCGACGAGGTCGTGCAGGCGATCGAGGCCCGCGACTATCCCGAAATGGCAGCGCAGGCCCGTAAGCTGGGTTTGCGCGAAGAAGCCGGGCGGGCACTGGCCGGTGCGGGTCGGGCACTGCTGTTCAACCTGCTGGCCCTGCCGGTTGCGCTGGTGCTGGCAGTGACCGGAATTGGCGCACCGCTTGTATTCCTGGCGGTCAACGCGGCGCTGTTGGGGCGCGAGTTGCAGGACATGGTCTGGCTGCGGCATTGCCTGTCGCCAGGCAGCCCCCCGCCGCTGACTGGGATTGAGCGGCTGGCCCTTGGCGGGGTGACCGCGCTTCTGCTCACCGTGCCTGTAGTCAATTTCGTCGCACCGTTCCTTGGCGCAGCTTGCGCAGTTCACCTGATCCATCGCAAGGGGCTGCCACCGGCATGATCCGCAAGCTGTTTCCGATATTGGCCCTGAGCCTGCCGCTCGCCGCTTGCGCCGCTGGCAGTGCGGCTCCGCGCCCGCAGTCCCGCCCCGCCATCAAACTTCCCACCCCGGTCCGACCGCCGGTCAAATCCCCACCACCGCGCGCGCAGGTGCTGACAGCGCCGGGGCTTGAGGGGGTGATCGGCGCGACCGCGGGCGATCTCACGCGTCAGTTTGGCCCGGCCCGGCTGGACGTGTGGGAGGGCGATGCCCGCAAGCTGCAGTTTGCCAGCCCGACCTGTGTGCTCGATATCTACCTCTATCCGCCTGGTAAGGGGACCGAGCCGCAGGCGACCTATGTCGACGCGCGCCGTTCCAGCGACGGACAGGATGTCGATCGCGCCGCGTGCATCTTGGCGCTGCGCGGACGCTAGCTGACCAGGCCGGCCTGCTCCCAACAAACGTGAGTAACCCGGATTTAAGGTTATTTTGGCATCAGGAACCCGCATTTTGACGGGAATCCACCTGCTATGAGTTTCGATTTCGGCAACCTGACCATCCAGATCGCGGAAGACGGTCATATTTCTGCGGCGGAAATCCTCGCGCTGCGGCGCCTGGGCTGGGCCGACGGCAGGATGAGCCCTGACGAAGCGGAAACGCTGTTCGTCGCCAACGAAACCACAGCGGATTCGGGTGCCGACTGGTGTGACTTCTTCGTTGAAGCGATGACCAGCTTCGTCGTCCACACGGTCGAGCCTTCTGGCTATATCGATCAGGAAATGGCCGACGAACTGATCGCCAGGATCGATCGTGACGGCCGCGTTGGCACCATGGCCGAGCTGGAACTGCTGATTCGGGTCATCGAGGTCTCGACCAGCGCCCCGCAAACACTGCGCGATTATGCGCTGCGCCAGGTCGAGGAAGCCGTTACGCAGGGCGAAGGCCCGACCCGCCATGGCCAGCTGACCACCCAAGGGATCAACACCACCGAGGTTGCGATGCTCAGGCGGTTGATTTTTGGCACCGGCAGCGAACGCCCGGCCGGGGTCAGCAAGGCTGAAGCCGAAATGCTGTTCCGGATCAAGGACGCGACCCTGTTTGAAGTCAATTGCCCGGAATGGCACGACCTGTTCGTCAAGGGCGTTGCGCAGTTCCTGCTCGGCTTCGGCGGGCACGAGGCGCTGAGTGCTGAGCGCGCGGCCGAACTCGAGGCCTTTATGAACAAGGAGGGCGGCGGAATCGGCGGATTTCTGAGCCGCATGGCCCGATCAGACCCGCGCGAGGGCTTTGGCAGCTTGCTCGAGCTGGACAGCGAAGAGGATGAGCTGGGTGCGTGGGACGACGATGCCGAAGCCGCCGCCGCACTCGAACCGGCCGAACAAGTCTGGCTGCGGGATATGCTTGATGCCGACGAGGAGCTTGACGAGATGGAAAAGGCCTTGATCGCCTTTATCGACGAGGAAACCGGCGAGAAATTCGTTCCGCGGCCCTAAACCGTCGGCCTGATAATCTGAACCAATACCCGTCTATGCTGAGCTTGTCGAAGCACTGTCCTT
>CALMBN010000229.1 GCA_937860195.1 uncultured Novosphingobium sp. | reverse complement strand
GATGCGGCCGAATTCCCGCTCGAGCTCGACCGGATGAGCCGCTCTGGCGCACTGTTCGATCCTGACAAGCTTGATTCGATATCGCGCGAGTTGATCGGGCGGATGAGCGATGCTGCAGTCTATGCCGAATGCTCAGCTTGGGCCAAGCGGCATGATCCCGCTTTCGCTCTGCTGCTCGATGCCGATCCCGCCTATTCCACTGCGATTCTGGGAATCGAGCGCCACGGCGAGCGGGTCCGCAAGGATATCGCTCACTGGGCCCAGGTTCCGGCCGATATTTCCTGCTTCTTCGATGCCGCCTTTGCGGTGATGCAACCCCAAGCGCAGGAACTTCTGGAAACGCTGGAGCCCGCCCCTACCGCAGCCCTGATGCGTGAAATCGCTGCCGGGTTCGACCCGGCCAAAAGCCGCGACGAATGGCTCGAATGGCTGCGCGCGATTGGTGAAGCCTACGGCTATGCCCCCAGCATGAAGGTCTACAAGGCCGACAAGGAAGTCTACTGCGGCCACTTCGGTGATCTGGCATCTGCTTTGCGGATCGTCCTGATGGCGCGCCGCAACAGCCCTGACCTGTGCGAGGTCATGCAAGTGATGGGGGCCGAGCGGGTCAGGGCCCGGATCGCGGCGGGGGCTGGCTGGCTGAAAGGCTGAATCCGTCCATACACCAACGGGGTCTCCCTTGCGGAAGACCCCGTTGGTGTATGGTGCGCCCGGAACGATTCGAACGTCCGGCCCTCAGATTCGTAGTCTGATGCTCTATCCAGCTGAGCTACGGGCGCATTGGAGAAGCGCACATAGGGGGCGTATTTCGGCTTGGCAAGCCGCTATTTGGCCCTTGCGAGGTGTTCTTTGAGCGCCTGGGCCAGTGGCACATCAAGCGGCGGCATCGGCAGCGCCGCGATCTCGTCAATCGCGAACCATTTGATGGCCTGGCCTTCCAGACATTGCGGCTGTCCGGTCCATTCGCGGCAAGTGTAAAGCAGGATGACATAGGGAAGCGCGGGGTCAGAAGCAAAGCTGAGCGGCTCCAGAGTCTCTGCATCAAGCGCAATTCCCAGCTCTTCGGAAATCTCGCGGCAGAGCGATTCTGCCAGCGATTCCCCCGGTTCGACCTTGCCGCCGGGAAATTCCCAAAGCCCGCCATGCTCGCTGCCCTTGCGCTTTTGCTGCATCAAGACGCGCCCGTCCGGGGCGACAAAAGCGGCCGCAACTACCGGAATGATTGTCGGAAATTTTTTCACGTTAGGAAATGCCTTAAACGAATCCTTAGGGATGAACGGGGTATCTGCGTTCCATCAAGTCCAACTTGGGGACCTATAAGCATGAAACGCATCCTGAAGGCACTGCTGAAAGACCAGGCGGGAACGTCTGCAATCGAAATGGGCCTGATCTGCGCGCTGATCGTGCTCGCCATGCTGACTGCGCTGCAAAACTTCGCAGCAGGCAGCATGTCAATGTGGAACAACGTTTCAAGCAAATCGGCCGACGCAATGAATGGACCGGGAGCTTAACCTTTAATCAAGAATTTCCCCTTAGTCCGGTGATTGCTCAATCCGGGTGACAGGGAAAGAGCCGGGTAAATGACTGCCAACCTAACAGGAGACTAGACATGAAGTTCATTAAAAAGCTGTTCCGTGAAGAAGCTGGTGCGACCGCTATTGAATATGGCCTGATCGCTGCTCTGATCGCCGTTGCCGCCATCACTGCAATGCAGGGTCTGGGCAACGAACTGCAGACCACCTTCAACACGACTTCGTCGGCAATGGGCGGCGCAAACGCCTAACCCACGACCGCAAGGTTGAAATAGCTGAGGGCGGCGGGGAAACCCGCCGCCCTTTCGCTGTTTGGGCCTATCCCGCTCACGCGGGAAGCATCACCGGCCCCGCTCCAGCAACGCTGAAACAAAATCAGTACGTAATCAGCTTGATCCGCTGGCCGGCGACGATCCTTGACGTGGCCGTCAGTCCGTTGAGCACCATGAACCGGTCAAGCGGCGCATCAGCATAGGCCATCCGCGCACCGAGCGACTGGATGGTGTCGCCTTTTTTGGCAGCGAGCACGACCAGCTTGCGTGGTTTCGCTGCCGCCGCCTCAGCCACACTGATTCGCCGCATCGAAGCATACATCGGCTCAAACACCGCCGCCTGGCCGGCCTGGGCAATCGTCATGAAATGCAGGGCGCTGGTGGTGCCCATCTGATAGGCGAAAACCGTTACATCGACCGCAGCATTGTTGCCCTGCGTCACCCGCGCCACGGCATAAGCCGCCGGAATGCCGTTGACAGTGGTTTTCTGGACCGAGCCCGGGTTGATCGTGACTTTGTTGTCCTGCGCCAGTTGGGCAAAAACCGAGCGGACATAGGCATCAAGATCACCGGTAAACGGCGCCCCGGTCAGCTGCCCCTTGCCGGTCTGCCCGCTGATCGCCACTGCGCGGGTGCCGTTGAGCAGGAAATAGCCTTGCGGCGCTTCAAAGGCGAACTTGTCGACCGGGTGGGTGAACTTGCGCCCCTCAACAATTCCCTGCTTGGGGTCATCGCCATAGAGCAAGCCGTTGATCCTGGTCAGAAAGGTATCGCGGTTCGTCACGCCCTTGGCGGTTGTCCCGGCAATGGTCGCGGTCCCGGCGACGCGTTTGGCTGGATCGGGGTGAGTCGAGGCCCATTCGGGCACCCGTTCGCTGCTGGCCCCCAGCAACCGCGCCGACAAGGCGTTCTGGTTGGCAAGGCTGGCCAGCACGGTCGACATCGCGCGCGGATCGTACCCGGCACGCCGAAGGTATTCGATCCCGAGCCGGTCTGCTTCATCTTCCTGTTTGCGCGAAAACTTCAGGGTCAGGAGTTGCGAACCCTGCAAGAACCCTTGCTGGAATATCTGTCCCAGCTGGCTGTTGCCCAGAAATACGCCCGAAAGCACCGCACCGAGCACGCCAATCACCTGGTTTTTGGTCGCCGTCGATTGCCGCTTGCGCGAATGCTGGGCGGCGACGTGGCCAACTTCGTGGCCCAGCACCCCGGCCAGCTCGGCTTCATTGTTCATCAGCGAAACCAGCTGCCGCGTGGTGTAGATATAGCCGCCGGGGATCGCGAAGGCATTGTCGACCGATGAATTGAGCAAAGTGACAGTGAAATCGCCCTGCGCATTCGACAAGCCGCTTTGCACCGCGATCTTCTTGCCGATCGACTGGACATAAAGCGCCTGCGGGCCGGTCATCCCCCCGCCGAATTCAGCAACCAGCTGCGGATGGGCCTTCGCCCCTTCGGCCTTGTCCTTCTGGCTGATTGCCTGAACGGTCCCGCCGGTTCCCTGTGCGGTCACCCCGACCGGCACCAGGACAAGGGCCAGGGCGGTGCTGACGGCGAACAGGCGTTGGACAGTGCTGAGCCGGGTCATCGGACGCTCCTCTCAAGATGGTGTTTACCATCAAGGAGCTAGGCCTAACGCAACCGCTTGAAAACCCCTGTTATCGCGACAGGAGCCCGGTTCAGCCCTCGCCAATCCGCAGAAAGCGATCTTCGCGCTTGGCTTTGAGTTGTTGCGAGCTGAGCTTGCCCAACAAATCGAGCTCCTCGCCGATCGCGCTGGCCAGCGATTTGGCCGCAAGTTCGGGATTGCGGTGCGCCCCGCCCACAGGTTCCTTGACGATCCGGTCGATCACGCCGAGCCCGAGCAAGTCTTGCGCGGTCACTTTCATGGCTTCGGCAGCATCGGCCGCCTTTTCGTTGGTGCGCCACAGGATCGAAGCGCAGCCTTCCGGGCTGATCACCGAATAGACTGCGTGTTCCATCATCAGCACCCGCTCGGCACTGGCCAGGGCGACCGCGCCGCCCGAGCCGCCTTCACCCACGATCGCCGCAACCATTGGCACCGGCAGGCCCAGACAAGCCTCGGTCGAGCGGGCAATCGCTTCGGCCTGGCCCCGCTCCTCTGCCTCAAGACCCGGAAACGCGCCCGACGTATCGACCAGTGTCACCACCGGCAGACCAAAGCGGCCCGCCATGTCCATCAGCCGGATCGCCTTGCGATAGCCCTCAGGCTTGCCCATTCCGAAATTATGCTTGAGCCGGGTCTGGGTGTCGTTGCCCTTTTCGTGCCCGATCAGCATAACGCGGCGATTCCCAAGCTTGGCAAAACCGCCAATGATCGCCTGATCGTCGCCAAAGTTGCGATCTCCGCCAAGCGGCATGAAATCGGTGAAGGCCTGCGCGACATAGTCGACAAAATGCGGCCGCATCGGGTGACGGGCGACTTGGGTTTTTTGCCACGGGGTCAGCGCCTTGTAGGTCGCAGCGAGCAGGTCTGCGCTCTTCGCTTCGAGGCGGCGGATTTCACTGGCCAGATCGACATCGCCACCCGCAGCGGTCTGCCGCAGCTCTGCAATCCGGGCTTCAAGCGCCGCAACGGGCTTTTCAAACTCAAGGTAGGAAATCATCGCCCCGCGCTAGCCCGCTGCGGGACGCAGAGCAAGAGGATGCCGTGCATTGACCAATGCCACCAACCGCGCTGAATCGACGTGGGTGTAGATCTGGGTCGTTACGATATCGGCGTGGCCCAGCAAGGTCTGGAGCACGCGCAAGTCCGCGCCACCTTCCAGCAGATGGGTCGCAAAAGCATGGCGCAGCACATGCGGGCTGACCTTCTCGGGATCGATCCCGGCCCGCGCGGCAAGCGCGCGGAGCAGCTGAAACAGCCGGATGCGGGTCAGATAGCCTTGGCGCGAACTGGATGGAAACAGCCACTTGCTCTGATCCGCCCGCAGCACCAGCCAGCGCGACAAGGCTTGCCTCGCCCGGGTGCTGACCGGGACCATCCGTTGTTGCCCGCCTTTGCCGGTGACGGTCAGGAACGGCGCATCGCGCGGGACTGCGGAAAGCGGGAGAGAGACCAGCTCGGTCGCGCGCAGGCCTGAACCATACAGCAATTCCAGCAGCGCCAGCATCCGGACCGCATTTGCCTGGTCACCGCATGCCTCTTCTTCAGCACGGGCGAACAGCGCTTCAACCTCGGCATGGCTGAGCAAACGCGGCAGCGGCCGACGCGCCCGCGGGCGCGGCAGGGCAGCGGAGGGATCGTCACCGCGCAAACCCTCATCGACCAGAAATCCATAGAACTGCCTCAGAACGGAGCATTTTCGCGCCAGACTTGATGGGGCGAGAGCGGCCCAGGTCGTCCCTAACGAAGCCAGCGTGGTGTGATCAGCCGCCACCAGATCGCCGATTGCTTCTTCGGCGCCTTCCAGATCGCGGCGATAGGCTGCCAGAGTGTTCGCCGCCGCGCCGCGCTCGGCAGCCAGCATGTGCAGGAAGGACTCGATTGCAGCCGTGATCATCAGCCCCGCGCGACAGCTTCGGCGGCGATCATCCGCGCTTCGGCGCTCAGGCCAACGCGGTTCAGCGCCGCGACGATATGGTAAAGGTGCAGCGCGGTCATCTTGTCCCAGCCATTACCTTGCATCCCGAGCCCCGCGAGCAGCACAACCAGTTCGGCATTGTTGACGTCGGCGGCCTGCTGGATCAGCCGGGTCCAATTGGTCTGACGGGTCAGATCGATATCAAGTTTGCCCGCGAAATCCTTTGCCGTGGCATCGTCAACCCTGCCAAGCCCGGCCAGGCCGGCGAGCAGGAAGCCCGATTTGCGGTATGCGTCGCTCGGATCGTTGCTGTAAAAGGTGCCCAGCGCGCCGCTTTCGACCGGCTGGCTGCGCTCTGGCGCGGCCAAGGCCAGGAGCCCCCAACCAAGCGAACCCGTCTCGACCTGTCCAGCCCAGGCCAGCGCATTGCGATCCAGCCCAGCGGCGAGCATCGATGCAATCAGATCAGGGGCCTCTCCCGCAAACTCGGCAGAAACCGGCATTCGCGCGGCAGCATAGGCGGTCAAAACCAGCCGCGAATAGCGCGTATCGGCATCGGTCCCGCCGTCCCACAAGGCCTGCATCGCTGCCATACGCTCGGCCGGGGTCGCGCCGACATAGGCGGTTCGCAAACCGTCTGCAGCAGTGCGCCAATCGCCTTCGATATCCTGCTGCGCGTATATCTGGCTGTAGAGATCGACCATCGCGGTGCTGGACAAAATTCCCGCCGCCGCCGCCCGGTCAGCCCCGGCAGCGCGCGCCTGAAGCCCCAGCATCGGAGCGGTCGCAGCGGCCCAGGCATACCGCACCGAGGTCCCTTGCATCAGATTCGCCGGCGGTTCGATCCCGACCGCGCTCGCCAGGGCAAAGCGCCATGGATTCATATCACTGACGCCATCCCACTCGATTTTCACCGCCCGGCGAACCTTGCCCGCCGCCCCGGCGTATTTCTGGGCGAGCAACAGGTCGATCGCCGACCAGACCTTTTCGTTCTGCAACCGGTCAAGCTGGGCCATGCCCGAGGCTCCATCGCCCTGGAACGAGGCGCAGATCGCCTGCAGCAAACGCCAATCTGCATCCTTGCGCGTGTTGCCTTGCACCGCCACGATCGGGCACATTCCGGTAAAGTCGGCAGTGAAGGTGTAGGCATCGATCGCTGCCTTGGTCAGCGGCTCGGTGTAGTTTCCGGCATCGACATCCTGCACCAGCGCGCTCGCAAGGTGACCCTCACCCATCCGGACCAGCAATCCGGCACGCCAACCCGCAAAATCGGCGGGGTTCATCCCCGCAGGAGCGTCCATCCGCGAAGCGAGGCCCCGCCGCAGCAGGATATGCCCCCAGCGAGAGACCAGTCTCCCCTTGTTGCCTTCCAGCACGGCCCGCACCAGACCAGGGTTCTGCATGCCAAGCGATCCGGCAGGAAAGCCGCCTTCGCTCTCATCGAGAATCCCGACCCGGTTCAACGACCGGCGCGCGGCGGCGGGCATATCGAACCTGGGCTTGAGTCCCAGCAGCTCGTCGAGCTGATCGGGCGACATCGCCTCCAGCTCTTTCAGGGTCGGGATCCGCTGACCATTGGGCAAAGTGCGCGGCGCGGACGGTGCTGCGGCCGGTCCGGCGCCTTGCCCCGGGATTGCCTGGATCACCGGGGTCGAGCCAGGCGATGGAACCACCGAAGCCTTTGGCTTGGGTTTTTCAAACCCCGGCGGCAGCAACGATTCGGGCGAATCCTGCGCCATGACCAGCGCGGAGGACAGTGCCAGGGCTGCCCCGGCACTCAGCGTCACGAACCGCCTCATCGTCCACCCTCGGGCAGCATGGCAGGCGCGGATTGCAGCGCAAGCGGACGTTCACCGCCATCCGCCCACGCCCAGCCCAGAAGGCTGGCCAGACCGAGCAGCAGCAGTGCAACACCTATCGACTTGCGTCTATCCAACGCCACGCGCGACCTCTCCAGCGGGGAAACTTGCAACGCGGGTTAGCCCAACTATAGGCAAGGCCGCAATGGAACTTGATGAAACCATGCTTTCGGAAGACGAAATCGCGACATTGGCCCAGCGGATCGACCGCCCGGTGGTGCTGGTCGGGCTGATGGGTGTTGGCAAATCAAGCATCGGGCGCAAGCTGTCCGGGCTGCTGCAAATGCCGTTCGTCGATGCCGATGAAGAAATCGAGCGAGCCGCGCAGTTGAGTATCGCCGAGATTTTTGACCAATTTGGCGAACCTTATTTTCGCGATGGCGAGCGGCGAGTCATCGCCAGGTTGATTGACGGCCCACGCCGGGTAATCGCGACTGGAGGCGGAGCATTCGTCAACGACAGCACCCGCGCACTCATCCTCGATAAAGGCATCGCAGTCTGGCTTGATAGC
>CALMBN010000228.1 GCA_937860195.1 uncultured Novosphingobium sp. | reverse complement strand
CGCGATTTTGAATTGGTCTGGGCAATTCGTTCTGTGTTGCGTGGACGAGCGCTTCCGAAGTCGTTCGACGTCGGGATCTCGCACACGGAAATCCGCCTGCTGGCCGTGTCGCCCGGTGCGGTCGACACCAATTTCGTGCCCGGGCGCGGCGCCGACTTCAATGCCAAGGCCGCCGTACTCGCCACGCGTTTGGGTCTGCATGTCCCGGTAGTCGGTCGGGTCCATGTAAGAGGAGTGGGGGTCGAGCGAGGCGAGCATGCCGTTAATGGCCGCTTCCATCGCTTCCTGCTCGTCGATCGGGGTGACGTAATCCTGTTCAACGCGCGCCAGCACGTCGGCGAACAGTTCGAGTTGACGGTAAATATCGCCGCGGGAATTGTCTTCGGGAGCCGACCACGCCAGCGCGCCAACCAGAGCAGCCATGCCGGCAATCGGCGCCGCGATCCAAGCAATCCGCATCTTCGTCCCTACTCCACGGACGAAATGATCGCCCGATTCGCCTAACCAGCTCGCACGTTTTGGTCCGCAGCAAGTCCTCGTGCGTTAAGCCAGCGCCCCGGATCGACCGGCTGGCCGTCCCGTCGCACTTCTACATACAATTCCGGCGCCGGAGAGGCATTGGCTGACATTTCGCCGACAGGTTGCCCCGCACGCACCCGCTCACCCACGCGTGCCGAGATGGTTTCCAACCCGGTGAGTACGACAGCGTAACCACCGTCCAGGTTCAGGATCAAGACTTGGCCGTAGCTTCTGAACACGCCGGCGTAGGCAACTTCGCCGGATGCGGGAGAAATCACCTGGGCATTTGCACGCGTGGCGACGGCAACGCCTTGTGAAGCGGGGCCCGCGCCCTGGCGAATGCCGTATCCACGCGCGATCCGGCCTTCAGCGGGGGCCAGCCAAGCGGCGGGGATCGAGGTTGCGCTGGTGGAACCGCCGCTACGCCGCGCGGTCGAGGCCGGCTGCACCCGTGCCGCAAGTTCCCGAAGGTTGCGCGCCTCGGTGGCCAGGGCGCGAACACGGCGTTCGGCAGCTGTCGCGTCGTTGGCCAATTGCGCCTGAGTTGCACGGCGGCGGGCGAGCAAGGTGACGATTTCGGCACGCTCGGCGTCGATCGCCGCTTGAGCGTCGGCCAGAATGGAACGCTCAGTTGCGATCGCCTCTTCATTGGCGCGCGCCTCGACCAGCATCGCACTGGTGCGGCGCTGATCTTGGTTAATGGGAGGCGCCACCGCGCGCGCAAACACAACGGAGCGCACTGCGCCGGGTTCGATCCGGCGTTGCGCGAAGGCGGCGCTGATCAATGCACGCTCAAGGGCTACGCGGGAGCGCTGCTGGCGAAGCGCGTCTGTAGTGATCTGGGTTTGTAGCGCGGCGAGCCGTTCCTCGGCGGCTGTGGCTGCAGCTTCGGCTTCGGAGCGCCGGCGGCCAGATTCGGTCAGGCGTGTGTCGAGCGCGCGAACTTCGCCGCGGGCGGTATTGGCTTGAGCGCGCAGACGCTCGGCGCGCGCCGCTTCGGTGCGGCGATCGCGTTCGGCTTGAGCAGCCGTGCGTGTCGTCTGGGCGTCAGCCGTTCCCTGAACCGTGAACGCAATCAGCGCGCACGCGATAAGGGCGCGGGCGCGTTCGGCGCCTCGAGCCATGTCCACCAAATCCCATCATTGGCCACCGTTCTGGCGACCCCGGAATCTTCAGTCCCGGTGGTAGGGAGTACGACACAAAATGGTCAGAGCCCGGTAAACTTGCTCTGCAATCATCACCCGAACCAGGCGATGTGGCCAAGTTTGTCGGCCAAAAGCGAGCTTTTCATCAGCGTTATCCTTAACGCTTTGCGAAACGCCGTCGGCGCCGCCGATCCAGAATGTTGCGCACGGCAAGCCGTCATCGCGCCAGCGCGTGAGCTTTTCTGCGAGTTGGCGCGAGGTCCATTCGGCGCCGCGTTCGTCGAGCAGGATTTTGCGGGCGTCGTCAGGGGTGGCGCGGAAGAGGGCGCCGGCTTCGGCGCGTGAATCGCCAGGGGACTTGGCTTCAACCTCAACGATATCGACGGATTTGAATCCAATCTGCCGGCCGGCATTCGCGGCGCGCTCGATATAATCAGCGCTCAGCGCCGCTTCAGGCGCGTCGCGCAGCTTGCCCACCGCCGCGATCAGCAGGCGCAAAGCTTAGCTCGGTAGTGCGGTGTCGGGGCCGATGGCGCCGGCCCAGATTTTCTCGATGTTGTAGAAGGAGCGAACTTCGGGTCGGAACAGGTGCACGACCACATCGCCGGCATCCACCAGCACCCAATCCGCCTGCGGCAGGCCTTCGACCCGAACGTCTTTCACGCCCGCTTCCTTCAGCTTGCGCATGACGTGATCGGCCAGCGCGCCGACGTGGCGCGCCGAGCGGCCTGAGGCCACCACCAGCATGTCCGCGAAGGATGATTTGCCGCGAATGTCGATGGCGAGGATATCCTCGGCCTTGTCGTCTTCGAGCGAGGTGAGCACCACGCGCGTCGCCGCATCGACATCAATGCCCCGGGCAGGCCGATCAACGGCCTCGCGCGGTGTTTTTCCGGCTCGTGACGCGGCCGGCGCGCGCTTCATTTCAGGCGACAGGTGCTAGGTCCTTTGCTTCCCCAGGTTCCTAAACGCTATCACTTCCGCTTGGGTTTCGCCACCGCCGGTCGTTTGGCCTTCCGAAGCGCGGTGGAGGATTGCGGATGGTGACGCGCGTTGAGGAAAATCCAGTCTTTTGGGGCGCATAGCCGGTCTGCGGGGCTCGTGCCGGGGCGGGACACCACGACAACCGGGACAGATTTCGCCACTTCGCGCCAATTTCTCCATTTGCGGAAGTTGGCCAGATTGTCGCCGCCCATGACGAGAACGAACTGCACGCCGGGATAGAGCCGCTTCAGCGCCCGAAGTGTCTGGTAGGTGAAGGCGCAACCGAGCCGCGGCTCAATGTCTGTAACCACCATTTTGCGGCCA
Source organism: uncultured Novosphingobium sp. (assembly GCA_937860195.1). Classification (GTDB taxonomy): domain Bacteria; phylum Pseudomonadota; class Alphaproteobacteria; order Sphingomonadales; family Sphingomonadaceae; genus Novosphingobium. Next base: position 4,751 of record CALMBN010000228.1, on the reverse strand, counting down.
TGCGCGCGGGCGCGCGCCGATTGCACGCGCAGCTTGAAGGGGGAGGACTTCTGTTTCAGTGGATTCTGCGGTGAGACCAGCCACCAGACCTCATCCAGACCCAAAGCTTCCCGCGCAAACAGGCTGATCCGGCGGTGTCCGCCGTGGGCCGGGTTGAAACTCCCGCCCAATAGCCCGACGCGCGTCAGGGCCGGACTTGCCCGGTGCCACGCACCAGCCATTTGTAGGTGGTAAGGCCCTCCAGCGCGACCGGGCCGCGGGCATGAAGCCGCCCGGTGGCGATGCCGATTTCTGCGCCCAGCCCGAACTCGCCGCCATCGGCAAACTGGGTCGAGGCATTGGCCATGACGATCGCGCTATCGACTTCGCCTAGAAACAGTTCGACCGCCGTTTCATCTTCGGAAACAATCGCTTCGGTGTGCTGCGAGCCGTGGGCGGCGATGTGTTGCAGCGCGGCATCGAGACCGTCCACCACTGCCACTGACAGCACCGAATCAAGGTATTCGGTGTCCCAGTCCTCGGTTGAGGCCGCAGCGATTCGTGGATCGAGCGCCATGGCCCTGGCATCGCCGCGCAGCGCGCAGCCGCCATCGAGCAGTGCAGCAACCACCTTTTGCGATTCGGGGAACTGCGCGTCGAGCAGCAAGGTCTCCATCGCTCCGCAGATTCCGGTCCGGCGCAACTTGGCATTGACCGCGATTCGCGCGGCTTTGGCCGGATCGGCAGCCGAATGAATGTAGGTGTGGCAAATCCCGTCGAGGTGGGCGAGCACCGGCACGCGGGCATCGGCCTGAACCCGCTCGACCAGGCCCTTGCCGCCGCGCGGCACGATCATGTCGATGAGACCGGCCGCAGCGAGCATGGCACCGACGGCGGCGCGGTCCTGGGTTGGCAGCAACTGGACTGCGGCAGCCGGAATCCCGGCACTCACCAGCCCTTTGACCAACGCTGCATGGATCGCACGGTTCGAATGGACCGCCTCGCTCCCCCCGCGCAGCAACACCGCGTTGCCCGAGGCGAGGCACAGCGCGGCCGCATCGGCAGTCACATTGGGCCGGCTTTCATAGACGATCCCGATCAAGCCGATCGGCACCCGTACCCGGCTGAGCGCGAGCCCGCTCGGCGCAGTGCTTGAATCGATCACCTGCCCAACCGGATCGGGCAGGCCAGCTACGTTTTCCACCGCGTTGGCAATTCCGGCGAGCCGCTTTGAATCGAGCATCAACCGGTCGAGCAATGCCGCCGACAAGCCGCGTTCCTGCCCGGCGGTCAGATCACGGGCGTTGGCAGCAAGGATCTCCGTTTCAGCCGCTCGCAACTGCGCAGCAGCGGCCCGCAAGGCTGCTGCCTTGGCGTCATGATCGAGCCGCGCCAGCACCCGCTGGGCATCTCGTCCGGCCTTGGCCAGCCGGGTTACCAGCGCCGCAGGCGCTTCAGCGAGAGTGGTCGACGCATTCATTGACCAAGCGCCTATCAGCTTGCGCCAGCGCTGTCATGCATCGCGCGCTACTGAAATCGATTGCAAGCGCCGCAAACGATTCATCCCGTGATTCAGGCGGTTCGGCGACTTAGTCCCATTGTGGATTCGCCTACAGGTCGTCCCTCTGTTAGCGACACTGGTATAACAGAGGCTAAGGGACTCGGGGTCGCTTTGAAAAATGTCACCGCCAGCGGACTTCGGGACCGCCTGCGGGCCTGGTTTCCGGATCGTGAATTTTTCATGCGATCCGATGGGCAGGTCCGCTTTATCAAGGTTTCCTCGCGCTTTCAGATGATCGGCGCAGGGGTGGGCGTAGCCGCGCTGCTGGTCTGGTTCGCCTCGATCACCGGTGCAGCCTTGACCGGCTACCTCGCGAATCGCGACCGGCTCTCATTGCTCAATCGCGAAGCAAAGGTGGTCAGCTCCGAATCGCGACTCAAGGCCTATGGCAACGATATCGGCAAGGTTGCCGACGATCTCAAGCGTCGGCAGGATTTTATTGACAAGGTGACCCAGGCCCATCTTGGCAATTTGCCGAAAGACCAGCAATCTGGCGAAACCGTCTCGAACAGTCAGACCGAAGCCGCGGCAACGGTCAAGAAGGTCAGCCTGTTCCTGCCAGAAGCCGCTGCTCTCGCCGAAATCGAAGCCCGTCAACTGGCCTTTATCGAGGGCCTGACCCGGCTGGCCGACCGCCGCTCCGCTACGGCTGAGGCCAAACTGGTCAAATTGGGCCTCAATCCGCAGGCGATGCTCGCCCGGCTTGACGACAAGACCGCCCAGGGCGGTCCGCTGATCATGCTGGCGACTGCGGCCGATGGTTCGATCGACCCGCGCTTTCAGCGCTTCGGTATAAGTCTTGCCCGGATGGAAGCGCTCGAACGCTCGGTCGATGGACTCCCCCAGGCGCTACCCGCCAGCCTTGAATTCATTTCATCGGGCTTTGGCTACCGGGCCGATCCGTTCACCGGCGGTGCCGATTTCCACCCGGGGCTCGATTTCAAGGGTCCTTATGGTGCTCCGATCTTTGCAGCAGCGCGCGGCACGGTCAGCTTTGTCGGGCAGCGCTCGGGCTATGGCAATGTGGTCGAGATCGACCACGGGAATGGCCTCGTCACCCGCTATGCCCACATGTCGGGCTTTCGCACCGTGGCCGGCCGGCCGGTGATGCCAGGCGAGCAGATCGGACTGATTGGCAGCACTGGCCGTTCGACCGGGCCGCACCTCCATTTCGAAGTCCGGGTAAACGATCACCCGGTCAATCCCCGTCCGTTCCTAGAGGCTGTTCCCCATGTTCTCCAAAAAGCCGACCCCGGCCCCGCGCGCGCAGCAAGGTAAATCGATGGCCAATTCGACCTTTTCGGTATTCGGGGCGGACATCCGCATCAAGGGCGATGTCCATGCCTCGGCCGATCTGCATATTGACGGCACGGTTGAAGGCGATGTCTCGTGCACCTCGCTGGTTCAGGGCGAAAGCGGCGAAATTGTCGGCGCGGTCAAGGCTGAAAGCGCGCGGCTATCGGGCACAGTTCGCGGAACGATCAACGTTCGAGAGCTGGTCGTGCTCAAAAGCGCGCGGATTCAGGGCGATGTCCACTATGATGCGCTGACCATCGAACAAGGCGCACAGGTCGACGGCCGCTTTGCCCCGCGCGCAGTGGGCGAGGAAAGCGCTGTCGTGAGTCTGGCAGCAGGTTAAGGTTCCCGCGCCAGCTCTTCCCGCAAAGCCTTGCGATCCAGCTTGCCGATCATCGTCTTGGGCAAGGAATTGCGCACCACCACCGCATCGACCCGTTCATGCTTGCCGACGCGGAAATTGAGCCAGTCGCGCAGCTCTGTCCCGTCCGCATCTTCACGCAAGGTCACAAAGGCACGCGGCACTTCGCCAAGATAGGCATCGGGCACCCCGATCACCAGCACTTCCTTGATCGCCGGATGCTCTACCAGCACAGCTTCGACCTGGCTGGGGAAGACCTTGAAGCCGCCGACCGCGATCATGTCCTTGATCCGGTCGACAATCGATATGTAACCTTGCGCATCGATCGTTGCGACATCGCCGGTGCGCAACCAGTGCCCGTCTTTGCGCCTGGCAAAGGCCGCAGCCGCTGCTTCGGGACGCCGCCAATAGCCCTGCATCACCTGCGGCCCCTGAATCGCAAGTTCACCCGGCTCACCGGGCGGGGCATCTTTGCCGGGATCTTCGCGATCAAGCAGCCGCACTCTGGTGGCCGGGATCGGCTGGCCAATCGTGCCGGGACGGTCCTCGCCCTCATAGGGGTTGGCCGAAACCACGCCGGAAGTTTCAGTCAGGCCATAGCCTTCGACCAGCCGGGCGTGGCTGAGCGCTTCAAACCGCTGTTTCAACGGTAACGGCAAGGGGGCGCCGCCTGAAATGCAAACCCTGAGCGAAGTGAAATCGGTTAAAACCGCGCGCGGGTGATCGAGCAGTGCCTGATACATGGTTGGCACCCCGGGGAACGAGGTGGCGTGGGTCCGCTGCATGGTCCCCAGCGCCTGTTCCGCATCGAACCGCGGCAGCATCGCAATGCAGCCGCCGTTGATCACCGTGCGGTTGAGAACCGAGACATTGGCAAAGACATGAAACATCGGCAGCACCCCGATAATCATATCGCGGCTGCCGGCCCTGGGATCAATTGCAGCGACCTGCCGGGCATTGGCGGTGATGTTCTGATGACTGAGCATCGCGCCTTTGGGAACGCCAGTGGTCCCGCCAGTATACTGCAACAAGGCGAGGTCCGTTTCCGGATCGAGCGCGACCGGAGTTGGGGCCGCACCGGACAGCACTGCTTCCCAGCGCAAAACTCCTTGTGCCGCCGGGATCAGGCTGATCGCCTTGCGGCCCAGCAGCGCCAGCAAGATCCGCTTTGACCGCGGCAGCATCGCCCCGAGCGAGCCGACCACCAGCTGCTCAAGCGGCGATGCGTGCAGCACTTCGAGTGCAGTTGGCAGCAGCGCCGCCGAATTGATCGTGACAAGCAGCCGCGTACCCGAATCCTCAACCTGCGCGGTCAGTTCATGCGCGGTATAGAGCGGGCTGAAATTGACCAGTGTCGCCCCGGCCATCGCAGCACCATAATAGGCTGAAAGATAGATCGGAACATTGGGCAGATAAAGCCCGACCCGGTCACCCTTGCCAATCCCCAGCGCTTGCAGCCCGGCCGCGAAGGCCTGGGCCTCAGCGTTGACCTGATCATAGCTGAACCGCCGCCCCATGAAATCGATCAGCGGCCGGTCGCCGGCCATCACGCGC
>CALMBN010000227.1 GCA_937860195.1 uncultured Novosphingobium sp. | reverse complement strand
CCGTTGATCGCCAGAAACAGACGCGCGATCACCCATGCTGTGCGCTTGTTGCCATCGATGAACGGGTGGTTTCGAGCGATCCCAAAGGCATAGGCGGCAGCCAATTCGGCGGGATCATCCTGTCCATAGTTCCAGCGGTTGACAGGTCGGGCCAGGGCGGATTCGAGCAAGCTCGCATCGCGCAGGCCAACCCCGCCGCCATGCTCAGCCAGTTGCCGGTCATGAACCGCATTGGCATCGCGCGCGTCGAGCCAGATTGGCTCAGCGCGGGTTGGTGTGGTCATTTCGCCAGAACGCGCAGGATATCGCGGTCTTCGCGCATGATCGCTTCGGCCGCTGCCATCTTGGCTTCAAACTGCGGGTCGGACGCTGAAATATGAAATCCTGTTGGCGTTTCAGTCAGATACACGGGATCACCCTGTTCGACTCGCAACTTGGCCAAAACTTCCTTGCTGATCGGAATCGCTTGTGAATTGCCATGTTTGGCGATTTTGGAGATCATGTTCATACAAATGTTCTACCACAATTCCTTAGCTGTCACAAGCCACACTTGACTCATCAACCTTGTTCCCTTCATGTTCCACACATTCAACAGGAGTCGATTCGATGATCGGATATGTCACAGTAGGCACCAATGACCTGCCCCGCGCTGCGAAGTTCTATGATGCGCTGGCCGCTGAAATGGAAACCCCGCGGATGATGGAGTTTGAGACTTTCATTGCCTGGGGCAAGCCCGGCGGAGCCGCCGGGATCGCGGCGACCAAGCCGTTTGACGGCGCTGCGGCCAGTGTCGGCAATGGCGTAATGGTTGCGCTGGAAGCGCGCGACAACGCGCAGGTTGACCGGCTCTATGCCATCGCACTCGCCAATGGCGGGACTGACGAAGGTGCGCCGGGTCCGCGCGGCGACGGGTTCTATGCGGCTTATTTCCGCGATCCCGATGGCAACAAGCTCAACGCCTATGTGATGGGCTGAACCGGCTTGGCCGGACATTCGCTTGAACGCGAGCCGCTCCACCTTGGAAGCGGCGCCAGCGCAGTGCCGCAGCCGGACTTCACCGGCGAGCCGCAGTGGTACGAGGACTACATCGCTCGCAATGCAACCGACGCAAATGACGGACGGCTGGTGGCAGCGCACCGCTTCAGCGGAAACTGGACTGGGTGGGAAATGCACCCGGCAGGCGATGAAGTGGTCCTTTGCATCAGCGGCGCGATGACTTTGCATCAGGAGTTCCCTGACGGGCGCTGTGAGACGGTCACCATCGCGGCAGGCGACTATGCAATCAACCCACCCGGGGTCTGGCACACTGCCGATATCGAAGGCGAGGCTGAAGCCCTGTTCATCACGCCCGCGCTGGGAACCGAGCATCGCCCACGGTAATTGGATTGCAGCTGCATGAACGGCCTCGCCGCGCTGCGACAATTGGCGACAAAATGCCGGGTTGGCGGCATAAGTCCGCGACAACCGGAGCCTAGAGGGGTTAAAGGAAGCTGCGGGGCCGGGTCTGTTCCCCCTCCTCTCTTGATCCGCCCCGTGGCTTCTCGTTGTTCCCAGCGAAAAGGAATTCGCACCATGAAGAAAGCTATTCTCGGCCTCTCGCTTGCCGCTATCGGCCTTGCCGGAGCCGCTTATGCCCAAATGCCGACTGACCGGACTGATCCGATGGGTGACAAAACCGTGACCAAGGCCGAGATGCAGGCCAAATCGGGTGAGATGTTCGCCAAGATGGATGCCAACAAGGACGGCAAACTCGACGCAGCCGACCGCACCGCCCACAAGAGCCAGATGTTCGAAAAGCTCGATACCGACAAGAACGGTGCCGTCAGCAAGGAGGAATTCGCTGCTGCCCACAAGGGCCATGAAGGCCAGAAGGATATGCGCGTTGAGCGTGGTGGCCGCGGCGGCAAGATGATGCTGCACATGGCCGATGCCAACAAGGACGGCGCGATCAGCCGCGATGAATTCACCGCCGCTCACGCCCGGATGTTCGATGCCGCCGATACCGACAAGGACGGCAAGCTGACCCCCGCAGAGCGCAAGGCCCACCACGGCAAGATGCGCGGGATGATGGGCAAACAGAGCGGCCAACGCTCTGGCGGGCATGGCATGCATGGTGACATGCCGCCGCCGCCACCCGCCAACTGAGCTGGACGGCTGACCATCCCCATGGATCAGAGCGCCGCAACCCGCCTGCTCCTCGTTGATGACGAAGCCGCGTTGCGCGAACCCCTGGCCGAGTATCTCGCTCGCCAGGGGTTTGTCGTGACGCAAGCCGCCAATGCTGCCGAAGCCCGCAGCAGCCTGCGCGATGATACTCCCGATCTGGTCCTGCTCGACATCATGATGCCGGGGGAAGACGGGTTGTCGCTATGCCGCCATCTGGCCGAAACCCATCGGGTTCCAACCATTCTGCTGACCGCGCGGGGCGAAGCGACAGACCGGATTGTCGGGCTTGAGATCGGCGCAGATGACTATGTCACCAAGCCGTTCGAACCGCGCGAACTGGTCGCGCGGATCCGCTCGGTCCTGCGCCGCGCAAGCAAAGGCCCCGCTGCGGCGGCTGCAGAAGACGAAGTGTTCGCGTTCGATGGCTGGACGCTCGATCCGCTCAAACGCAAGCTGAGCGATGCTGATGGCGCGGCGGTGCCGATCTCGTCGGTCGAATTCCGGCTGCTGCTGGCTTTCCTTGAACACCCCCGCCAAGTGCTTGACCGTGACCGGCTGCTTGACATGGTGCAAGGCCGCGAGGCGCACCTGTTCGACCGTGCGGTTGACAATCAGGTCAGCCGCCTGCGCCGCAAGATCGAGGCCGATCCCCGCAATCCAATCCTGATCCAGACCGTCTGGGGTGGTGGCTATTTGCTGGCGGCCGATGTCCGGCGGCAGACAATGCCGAGAGAGTGATGGGCAAAGTTCGGGGGCTTTTCTGGCCGCGCAGCTTGCAGGGGCAACTGTTGCTGGCCATTGCGCTGGCGCTGTTGCTGGCTCAGGGGATCAGCGCGGTCCTGCTCTATCGCGCGCAGGCCGAGCGACGCGAAGCCGCCTTGATCCACACCGCCGCGATGCGGCTGTTCGGCGAAATCCGCGAAGCCGGATTGCGGCCAGCAGGCTCGCCAACGCTGGTCGAGCAAGACCGGCCGATGCAGGTCGATATGCCCGATCACTCGCCACTCCAGCCCGGAGAGCGCCGAATCGCCGGGGCCGAACACGAACTGCGCGAGATTATCGCCAGCCAGGGCCTGCAACTGGGCGACGTGGTTGTGGTCAACCGCCCGCTGTCGGACGATCCACGCCTGAAACGCCGGCTTGAGCGCCGCGCGCACGTACTGGGTGATCCGCGCCGGATCACGCCGCAACTGCTGGTTGCGGGAATTGAGCTGCCGCAAGCAAAGCGCTGGCTGGTGGTGAGAATTCCTGCGCCAGGGGCAGACCGCGGGGTGCTCGCCTCGCTGATTGGGCAAACCTTGTTGCTTTATGGACTTATGGTCGGCGCGATTGCCCTAATCGTCGGACGGATCACCCGGCCCTTGGCTGCGCTGACTGGTAGGGTCGAGCAATTCGCTGCACACCGCGCTCTGGCAGGGCAACTTCCCCCGCAAGGCCCCGACGATGTTCGCCGCCTGATCGTGGCGCACAACGCGCTGGAAGACCGGATCGCAGCGCTGCTTGACGAAAAGGACGTGATGCTCGGCGCGATCGGGCACGATCTGAAGACACCGCTCGCCGCTTTGCGGGTCCGGATCGAAAGCGTCGAGGACGATGCCGAGCGCGCCAAAATGGCCGCGACGATCGAGGACATCACCCGCAGTCTTGACGATATCCTGAGCCTGGCGCGGGTCGGGCGGCCCAGCGATCCGCTCGAGCCGACCGAGCTCAATGCTTTGGTCGGCGGGGTCGCCGAAGAATTCGAGGATATGAGCGAGCCGGTCACTTTCGCGGGCACCGAACGCACGGTCATCGCGCTCCGCGCAACCTGGCTGCGCCGCGCGGTTCGCAATCTGGTGGTCAATGCCCTGCGCTATGGCAAGGTCGCGCGGATCACGCTGTTGCATGAACACGGGCGGGTTGCGATCCGGATCGAAGACGACGGTCCAGGAATTCCCGAAGCGTTGATCGAAGCAATGATGCAACCCTTCACCCGCGGCGAACCATCGCGCAACAGCGCCACGGGCGGCGCGGGGCTGGGGCTGACTTTGGCCAAGGCGATTGCCGAACAGCACGGCGGCACGCTGACCCTCGCCAATCGCGAGGTCGATGGGGTGGTAGCGGGGCTTACCGCTGAATTGACCCTGCCTGGTTGACCTTCGCCAGTTCCGCCGAGATTGCTGCACCGCGTGCATCTTTCAGCACCCCGCACGAACGAACCCGCTCGATCGTCCGTTCCACTTCCAGCGCACCGGTCTTGCCCACGAATTTGGGCCGGAGAAACGCGGCGATCTCGTCCGCTTTGCTTGTCGAGCAGAACCCGCCGACCATACCCGGCAAGCGCGAAGCGAAGAAGATCCCGGCGCCCTTCGACAGTTCATCATAATTGGTCCTGACCCAGGCAAAGCCCATATCGCGGGTATCGCGGTTAGTCACAACCGCGCGGATCAGACCCAGCCGCTCGTTGCGGCGCAGCCGTTCGTCCTTGAAGCCATCGAGCACCCAGGTCGCAACCTCGGCGTTTCCAGCATCGCCAACCGCACCCAGCGCGGCTGACCGGAATAGCGAATCCTGCGAAGCCAATGCCGCTTCGGCCAGCCGTTTGGCAGTCGTCAGGCCTTCCTCCTCGATCAGGATCGCAAAGGCCGTGCCGAACCACGCAGCATCGAGCGCAGATTTGTTACCGGCCAGATAGGCCTTCCCGGACACGACGAACTGTTTGCGCAGCTCAGGATCTTTTCCGGTCAATGCCAGTTCGATCGCAGCATTGATCCGCATCTGGGACCGTTCCGGGTCTTCGGCGGCATAGGCCCCCGCCCTTGGATCAAAGCCCAGCGCGGCGACCTTTGGTGCGTAAATCTGCCGGATCAGGTGGCGATAGCCGTCTGCCCCGGCGGCATCGAGCATTCCGGTCCGGTCAAAGTAGTCGAGGCTGCCGAGGCCGGCTTCGCTCGCGGTGCTGTCAGGGTTGGCAGCCATCGTCACTGCCATGGTGACCAATTGCGCCGGACTGGCGCGCCCGGCCTGAAAGCTGGCAAATAGCGAATCGTCGAGCGCCTGCGCCTCGCTCCCTGGCAGCTTGGCCGAAACTGCGATCAGCGCGTCCCAATCCCTGGCAGGAAGTTCAAATCGGTAATAGCCGGTCCCGCCTGCGTTCGGGATCAGTGCGCCCGCACCACCTGCGCGAACCGTGCCAGTGGCCGTATCGAGCAACTGGCATTGCTGCCTGGCAGCTACCCTCCGCACGCACACCGGAATGCCCCACCTGGTCGCAGGAGCAGTTGACCCCAAACGGGTATAGCGGCTTTGCGTGACGGTATAGCCGCCCTTCCCGTCGGCAGCGAAAGTCACTAGCGGCACGCCTTGTTGATCGGTGAAGCTTTGCATGGCGGGAAGGATTCTCGGGTCGCCCGACGCTTCGGCCATCGACTTGAAGAAATCGGCGCTGGTCGCGTTGCCGTATTTGTGTGCAGCCATATAGCGACGAACGCCGCTGCGGAACTTGCTGTCGCCCATGAAACCAGCGATCATGGCGACCACATGACCACCTTTGCCATAGGTGATCGAATCGAACGCCTCGTCGATCTGGGCGTTGGTTTCGATCGGCTGGTGAATCGCCCGTCCGGCGATCAAGGCATCGGTGCCCATCGCCCGGAAACCCTCGGCCAGCGCCCCGGCGCGGATGTTGAGATTGGGCCGCCACTCGTGCCCGATCCGGAATCCCATCCAGTTGGCGAAGCTTTCATTCAGCCAGATATCATCCCACCAGGCCGGAGTGACCAGATCGCCAAACCACTGGTGCGACAGCTCGTGCGCGACAACCATCCCGAAGGTCCGCTTCTGACGGGTGGTGGCCTTTTCATCGAGGATCAGGATCGAATCATTGTAGAGATCCGCCCCGGCATTTTCCATCGCCCCCGGCAGGATCGGGGTGCTGATCTGGTCAAGCTTTGGATACGGGAAGGCCTGACCGAAATAGCGTTCCAGATGGGTGACGATACCCTTGGTGCCTTGAAGCGCAAAGTCCATCTGCCCGGCGTTGGGCCTGGTCGTGATGATCCGGATCGGCAGCGGCCATTTGCGCTGCGGGCTTGGCGCGACAGTGCTGGAGACCGACGAGAACGGCCCGACCATAAATGCCATCAGATAGGTCGGCAGCGGCAGCGTAGGCGCGAAGCGGTGGACATCCATGCCGCCTTCGCTGCTCGTGGAGAGCTGCGGCGCATTGCTGATCGCCATCTGGCCCGGCTTGGTCCGCAGTGTCACACTGAACGGCACTTTGAAGCCAGGCTCGTCAAACCCGGGGAATGCGGCGCGGGCATCGATCGATTCGAACTGGGTCCAGCTATACCATTCGTCGCCGACTTTGACCCGGAACATGCCTGCAGGGCTTGAGCCAAACGGCGCATCATATTCGAACGCCAGCGTAACCGGGCCAGCGGGGAGCGGCTCGGCAAAGGTCAATCTGGCAACCCCGGTTTCCTCGAGCTCGAAATAGCGCGCCTGAATCCGCTTGCCGCTGACCACCGCAACCGCGCTGGCCATGTTGAGCTCGCGCCCATGCAGATCGATGAAAGCGCTGCTGCGCTTCAACACTGTGTCGATCTCAACCTTGCCTGAAAACCGTTCATTGTCGGGATTGACGGTCAAGTCGATCCGGTAGGCCAAGGGTCGCACCGCATCGGTCAAGCGCCCCGGTGGCACCGGCGCAAGCGCGCGGGCCGCCTCTGCTGCGGCATCGGGCGTGGGTGATGTGGCTGGGGCGGCTGTGGTGAGGGCCAGGGTAAAGGCCGAAGCGGCAAGCAAAAGGGTGCGCATGGAAACTCCGGGTCAGAACAGGTGTTGCACCGCCCTGACCCTGGCGACGCGCCAAAGCAAGCCGCCTGCTCGACCAAGCGCAATGCCAGCCCGACGAGCGTCAGCGCAACAGGCTGCCCAGCAACCCGCGTGCGAATCGGCCAAGCGTTGCCCCGCCCAGCGCAGTGCCAATCGCCCCGGCTGCCGCGCTGGCGGCGGCTGCCATGGGCGAGCTGCTCGATTTGCGCCCGGTGATGCTGCGCGCCACCATCGTTCCGGCTGAAGCCGCTGCGGCACCGAACGCGGCCTTGCCGGCTTTTTCCCACATGCTGGGAGTAGCGCGCGGCTGGGCGCGCTGGACCGCCTCGCCATGTTCTTCGACGACTTGCGCGGCCTGAACCGCATCGTGCGACTTTTGTGCCAGCACTTCGGCCGCGCTCTCGCGATTGACGAGGGCTTCGTATTTTCCCTCGAACGGACTGATCGACTGGATGATCGCGCGTTCCTTGGGTGTGAGCGGGCCGAGCCGCGAGTGCGGCGGTGCCACCAGAGTCCGTTGTACGATGGTTGGCGCGCCATCTTCATCGAGAGTCGAGACCAGCGCCTCGCCGGTCCGCAGTTCGGTGATGGCGGTTTCAACATCGAGTTCCGGGTTGATCCGGAACGTCTCCGCGGCGGCCCGGATCGCCTTCTGATCGCGCGGCGTAAAGGCCCGCAGCGCGTGCTGGACCCGGTTGCCGAGCTGTCCGGCGATCTTTTCGGGGATATCGATCGGGTTCTGGGTGACAAAAAATACACCCACGCCCTTGGAACGGATCAGGCGGACCACCTGCTCGACCTTGTCGAACAGCGCGGTCGGTGCATCCTCGAACAACAGATGAGCTTCATCGAAGAAGAACACCAGCACCGGCTTTTCAGGATCGCCAACTTCGGGCAGCGCCTCGAACAGTTCAGCAAGCAGCCACAGCAGGAAGGTTGCATAAAGCTTGGGGCTTTGCATCAGCTTGTCGGCGGCGAGGACGTTGATAATGCCTTTGCCAGCCTCATCCAGCCGAATGAAGTCATTGATTTCAAAAGCTGGTTCACCAAAAAACCGAGCTGCGCCCTGACTTTCGAAAGCCAGTAACTGCCGCTGGATCGTGCCGACCGAGGCCCTGGAAATGTTGCCGTAGCTGGTCGCGAGTTCACTGGCGTTAGCGGCGCAGGCGATCAGGGTTTGCTGCAAATCGCCAAGATCAAGCAACAGCATCTGGTTGTCATCGGCCCATTTGAAGGCGATCGATAGCACCCCTTCCTGCGTTTCGTTCAGGCCCAGCAGGCGGCTCAGCAGCAGCGGGCCCATTTCCGATATCGTCGTTCGGATCGGATGGCCGCTCGCCCCGTAGAGGTCCCAGAACACCGCCGGATTGTCGCGATACTCGAACGGTTCAAGCCCCAGTTCTTTGGCGCGGCTTTCGATCTTGTCGGCGTGTTTGAAATCCTGGCTGCCCGGCATCGAAATGCCGGCAAGGTCACCCTTCACGTCGGCCAGAAATACCGGCACCCCGGCTGAGGAGAACTGTTCCGCCATGGTCTGGAGCGTTACGGTCTTGCCGGTTCCGGTCGCGCCTGCGATCAGTCCGTGGCGGTTGGCCCGGCTGAGTTTCAGGGTCTGGCGTTCGCCATTGGCGGCAAGGCCGATGAAAATGTCATCCATGGGTGGAAGGCTCCGGATCAGAATCTGGTTTGCATTCCGATAGAACGCGACAGCCGCCTATGCGAGCGCCTTTTGCAACTGCGCCGTTCCCTCGCTAGAAGCCCCGCAAGCTATGACTGAACCCTTCATCCTGCTCGACGATGCCCGGCCCGGCGGGGCCATTGCGGCACGGCTTTATCGTGCGCCTGTCGAAGTGGTGGTGGCGCGGCGGGCGGATCAGGTGCCAGCAGCGCTGGAACGGGTCGACGCGCTGCGCGACCAGGGTTTCGAGCTGGCGGGCTATATCGCCTACGAAGCTGGGCTGGCCCTGGAAAAGCGGCTGGAGCCGTTGGCTGATCGGCGCTCGGGCGCAATGGGGCCGCTGGTCTGGTTCGGGGCTTTTTCGGGTTACGAGACGATTGCTGCTGCCGATGTGCCTGACTGGCTCTCGGCCCAGGCTCAACCGGGGATCGCCCAGATCGGCCCGGTCGAACCGCAGTTATCACCGGGGGGCTATGCCGCTGCGTTTGCCGCCGTGCAGGAAGCGATTGCGGCAGGCGACATCTATCAGGCCAACCTGACCTTTCAGCTGGCCGGATCGTTCCGGGGTGATCCGCTGGCGATCTATGCCGCGCTGCGTCCGGCAGCGGCAGCCGGCTATGGCGGGTTGGTCTTTGATGGCTCGCACTGGCTGCTGTCTTGCTCGCCAGAACTGTTCTTTGCCGAAAAGGACAGGGCCGCGCTGGCCAAACCGATGAAGGGCACCCGGCCACGGGGCCGCGATTCGGTAGAAGACGCGCGGCTGGCCGCCGAACTGGCCGCCTCGGCCAAAGACCGCGCAGAGAATCTGATGATCGTCGATCTGCTGCGCAATGACCTCAGCCGCGTTGCAGAAGCGGGCAGCGTCAGGGTTGAAAAGCTGTTCGCGGTTGAAAGCTATCCCACGGTGCACACCATGACCACCACGGTCCGCGCCCGGTTGCAACCCGGCAAAGGTGCGGTCGACATGGTTCGGGCGCTGTTCCCCTGTGGCTCGATTACCGGGGCGCCCAAGATCCGGGCGATGGAGCTGATTGATGAGCTCGAACGCGACGCGCGCGGGCCCTATTGCGGGGCGATCGGACGGATTGATGCAAAAGGCGATGCCGCGTTCAATGTCGCGATCCGGACCCTGCGCCTGACCCCGGGTGAAAACGGGCGGGGCCGGGCCACGATGGGGGTTGGCGGGGCGATTGTTGCCGATTCCGAACTGCTGCCCGAATGGCGCGAGGCGTTGCTCAAAGGCGGGTTCGTTCGGCTCAACGCCGGCGGAGCAGACCTGATCGAGACGATGCGGTTTACGCCTGAGGCAGGCGTGCCGCTGCTTGACCTGCATCTGGAGCGGATCAGGACAAGCGCTGCGGAACTTGGCTTTTCATTCGATCGCCATGCTGCTCGCAATGCGATTCAGGCGCTGTGTTTTGTTGCCGAGCATGCCGCGCGGCTGCGGCTGGTCGCTTCTCGCGGCGGGGCCTACTCACTTGAGCTGGGGCCGCTCCCCGCCCCGCTTGATGGCCCGGCGCGCTGCGCGGTGCTGGCACTGCCGGTCGATCCGGGCGACTGGCGACTGCGGCACAAGAGCACCGACCGGGGGTTCTACGATGCCGGACTTGCGGCCGCCAAAGCCGTGGGCGCGGACGAGGCGCTGTTCATTCGCGATGATGGCCTGCTGACCGAAGGGTGCTTCACCAACCTGTTCGTCGAACGTGACGGGCACTTGCTGACCCCGCCGCTGCGATTGGGCCTGCTGCCGGGAGTGCTGCGCAGCTCGCTGCTGGCCGATGGCCGCGCGGTGGAGGCGGAGCTGACGCTCGCCGATCTGGCGAACGGCTTCCTGATCGGCAATGCGGTGCGCGGGCTGATCCCGGCGGTGCTGCTGTGATACTCAGCCAGGCGATTTCCCGCATCGCCGCATCACGCACCACTGCGATCACCGACCGGGCGTTCGAACTGCGTGCGGCTGGTCAGGACGTGATCTCGCTGTCGGTCGGTGAGCCGGATTTCGCCACTCCGCCGCACGTCATCGCGGCGGCCAAAGCCGCGCTCGACGCCGGGGAGACCAGATATACCGCTGTTCCCGGCACCGCCGCCCTGCGCCAGGCCGCTGCCCTGCATTTCAAGCGCGATTTGGGGATCGCGGTCCTGCCGAACCAGGTGATCGTCAGTGCCGGTGGCAAGCAGGCGATCTTCCATGCGTTGCTGGCCACCCTGGATCCGGGCGACGAAGTCTTGATCCCCAGCCCGTGGTGGGTCAGCTATCCCGAGATCGTCCGCTTTGCCGGGGCCGAGGTTGTTGCCATGCCAACCACGGCGGCAGGAGGCTTCCGGATTACGCCAGAACAACTGGATGCGGCGATTACGCCGCGCACGCGCTGGCTGCTGCTCAACAGCCCCGGCAATCCGACCGGGGCGACCTATCCGGCGGCTGAGCTGCGGGCGCTGGGCGAGGTGCTGGCTCCCCACCGCCAGGTCTTGGTGATGAGCGACGATATCTACGCCCCGCTTCGGTATGGGCCGGACGCCCACGCCACATTGGCAGCCGAATGCCCGGAGCTGGCCGAACGCGTTCTGACTGTCTCCGGTGTCTCCAAGAGTCACGCAATGACCGGCTTTCGGATCGGTGTGGCGGCAGGCCCCGATTGGCTGATCAAGGCGATGGCGCGGCTGCAATCACACAGTTCGGGCAATGCTTCCTCGATCAGCCAGGCCGCTGCAGTCGCCGCATTTGAAGGGCCGCAGGACTATTTGGCCGATTGGCGCGAGGTGTTCCGGGCGCGGCGCGATGCTGTGGTTGCAGCGATCAACGCGATCTCTGGCCTGTCTGCCCCGGTGCCCGAAGGCGCATTTTACTGCATGGTAGATGCAAGCCCCCTGATGGCCCGATTTGGCGATGATGAGGCGCTGTGCCTGCACTTGCTCGATCACGGCGTGGCGGTGGTTCCGGCTTCGGCCTTTGGCGGAGCCGACGGCTTCCGGATCGGCTTTGCGGCGGATCAGGCCAAACTTGATGAAGCGGTGCGCCGCATTGCGAAGGCCTTGGCATGAGCGTGATTCCGATCCTGTTTGAAGACGGCGAGGCGCTGATCATCAACAAACCGGCTGGCCTGCCAATCGAATGCCCCCGCGCCGGGGGGATGAGCCTCGAAAACCATTCCGAAGCGCTCAAACTGGGCTTCGCCCGCGCCCCGGTTGCGGTCCACCGGATCGATACCGACACGTCTGGCTGCCTGCTGCTCGCCCGCAATCCCAAAGCGCTGAAGCGCTTCAACGCCGCGTTCGAGGCGCGCGCGGTTGAAAAAGTCTATCTCGGCGTGGTCGCTGGCCCGGTCGCAGGCGACGAAGGTACGATCGCACTGAGCCTGACCAAGATCAGCAGCGCCGAGGCAGGCTGGCGGATGATCGCGGCGAAGAAGGGCAAGGAAGCGGTGACCCATTGGCGCAAGCTGGTCGAGCGCGACGGCAACACTCTGGTCGAATTCCGCCCCGATACTGGCCGCACCCACCAGATCCGGGTCCATGCGCAGCTCGGACTGGGCCACGCGCTGCTGGGTGATCCGGTTTATGGCGACAAGAAGGGCGCGCGGCGGACCATGCTCCATGCCCGCGCACTGACTGTGCCGCGTGAGGGCAAGGCTCCGGCTTCCGCAGTCGCGCCGCTGCCGGCCGATTTCATCGCGCTGGGCTTTTGTGATGACGATCTCGGCAGCTGACGCAATCACCCGCGCGTTGGCGCTGGTTAGCGAAAGCTTCGTCACCGCATCGGGGCCGGGCGGACAGAATGTCAACAAGGTTGCCACTGCGGTGCAGCTTAGGCTGGATGTCTATGCGCTGGCTTTGCCAGTTCCGGTCTTCGCGCGGTTCAAGCAATTGGCCGGCAGCCGGATGACCGGCAAGGGTGAGCTGCTGTTGACTGCACAACGCTTCCGCACACAAGAAGCCAACCGGGCCGATGCGCGTGTGCGGATGACTACACTGATCGAGCAGGCCTTTGACCTCCCGGAAAGACGCGCCAAGACCCGGCTCAACCGGATCAACAAGGGTGAACGACTTGATGGGAAGAAAAAGCGCGGCGTGGTGAAAGCGGGGCGGGGGAAGGTGGCGCTGGACTGATCAGGCCGCCGGTCCGGTGAGTGCCTGAGTTCAGGATCCCGCCGCACAGCGCTCCGGACCCCAAGGCCAGACTTCGGCCTTACGCCGAAAAGGGCACAATGAATTCTTGCGTGCACCGCTGTATTATGGCACTGATGCACCATGCCTGACTCCACCAAGCCCGTTTATCTGAAACTGCGTGACAAGATCGCCGCTGCGATAATCGAGGGCATCTATCCCGAAGGGGCGATGCTGCCTTCGGTCCGGGCCTTTGCCACACAGCAAGGGGCCAACCCGCTGACCGTGGCCAAGGCCTATCAGCAGTTCCAGCTTGATGGTCTGGTAGAGGTTCAGCGCGGGGTAGGTATGTTCGTTGCGCGTGGTGCCGCCGCGCGCTTACGCGCAAGCGAGCGTGACCAGTTCTTGGCGGTCGAATGGCCGGTTATCCAACAACGGATCAAGCGGCTGGGGATCGCACCAGCCGAATTGCTCGCCGAGAATTCGTAAGAGTTAATTGCAATTGCCGAT
>CALMBN010000226.1 GCA_937860195.1 uncultured Novosphingobium sp. | reverse complement strand
AAAGGATCAAGCCGCCGCTGGCACCGTGCAGCCGGATCAAATGACTGGCGGCCGGAGTCGAGAGGATTCCACCTTGCCCAACCAGCACCCGGCCATAGCCATTGGCCGCCGCCATGCGGATCGCCTGCTGGATCACTGTCCGATTGTGGAACCGTCCGTCACCGCCAATCACAAGTGTCGAATTTGCAGGACGGCTGACCGCGTCGAACACCGCCTGAACGAAGTTCTCGGCATAGTTTGGTTGCTGAAAGGTGCGAACCTTCTTGCGCAGTCCGGAGGTGCCGGGCTGCTGGCCGGCATAGGGCGTGGTCTTGTGCACCTGTATCATCACCGCGGGCCCGTCAGTTCATGGTACAATTCGGCATAGACCTTACCACTGTTTTTCCAGGTGAAGTCGGCCTTCATCCCGTTGCGCTGGACTGCTTTCCATTGGTCTGGCTGATGATAGAGCGCCACTGTCCGGCTGACCGCTGCGGCCAGCGTCGGATAGTCTAAGCCGGAAAACTGAATGCCGGTTGCAGTCCCCGCCTCGCGCGCTGCCAAGTTGGCGTCGATCACGGTATCGGCGAGCCCCCCGGTGCGCGCCACCACCGGCACGCAGCCATAGGCCAGGCCATAGAGCTGGGTCAGGCCGCACGGTTCGAACCGGCTCGGCACCAGGATCGCATCGCCGCCGCCTTGCATCCGGTGGGAGAGTGCCTCGTCGTAGCCGATCCGCACGCCGATCTTGCCGGGATGGCGCGTGGCGGCGGCGCGAAATTCCGATTCCATCGCAGCGTCGCCCGACCCCAATAGCGCCAACCTTCCGCCGATCCCGACCAGATGGTCGAGCACTTCAAGCAGCACGTCCATACCCTTTTGCCAGGTCAGGCGGCTGACCACGATGAACAGCGGCCCGTCGCCGGGCTCAAGCCCGAAATCCGCTTCGAGCGCACGTTTGTTGGCAACCCGCTTGCCCAGGGTCCGTGACGTGTAATTGGCGGACAGATGCCGATCATTCGCCGGGTCCCATTCGGCCGGGTCGATCCCGTTGACGATCCCGCGCACCCGATCGCCCCGGCTGACCACCAGCCCTTCGAGCCCCATCCCGAATTCGGCATCGCGGATTTCCTGTGCATAGGTCGGGCTGACGGTGGTGATCACGCTGGCCGCTTCCATCCCGGCTTTGAGCATTCCAACGCCACCGTGATACTCGACTCCGTCAAATTTCCAGGCCGAGCGCGGCAAGCCCAGCTCCTTGAATACCTCGCGTCCGAAATAACCCTGAAAGGCCATGTTGTGGATGGTCATGACGCTGGGCACCGGCTTGCTGTCCTTGACCGGAGCAAACCGCAGATAGGCCAGCGCCATCGCCGCCTGCCAATCGTGCGCATGGACCAGATCGAACCTGCGGGCTTTGACGAGGCCACCGGCCAGGTCCGCCGCCGCGCGGCCCAGCGCCGCAAAGCGCCGCCAGTTGTCGGCCCAATCCTTGCCGTCCGGACCCGCATAGGGACCGCCATCGCGCGCAAAGAAATTCGGCGCGTCGAGCACAATCAGCGGATGCTCACCCAGCTTCGCCGCAACCAGCCGAGCTGGCTGGCCGAGCAGGTTATCGTACCGGTGGATGGTTCGGGCCTTCCCGATTGCCGCCATGACCGATGGATAGCCCGGCACCAGGGTGGTCATCGCAACGCCATATGGCGCAACTGCGGCGGGCAGGGCCCCCACGACATCGGCCAGACCCCCGGTCTTGACCAGCGGCACGGCTTCTGACGCGACCGAGAGGACGTTCAACGCCATCGTCAGCCTTTGAGCTGCTCAATCATCGCCCGGGTGATCAGGCAGACCCCGTTGTCGCTGCGGCGAAAGCGCTGGGCATCCAGCACCGGGTCTTCTCCTACCACCAGTTCCTCGGGGATGCGCACACCTGAATCGATGATGACCCGGCTCAGTCGCGCACCCCTTCCGATATTGCAGTGGGGCAGGACCACAGCCTCATCGACGCTCGAAAAGCTGCCCATCTTGACCCCGGTGAACAGCAGGCTGCGCTTTGCCACCGCGCCCGAAACGATGCAGTCCTGGCTGATCAGCGAGGAGATTGCATGGCCGCGCCGCCCGTCTTCGTCGTGAACGAATTTTGCGGGAGCGGCGATGATCTGATCGGTCCAGATCGGCCAGTCGCGGTCGTACATGTTGAGCTTGGGAACCGTATCGGTAAGGTCGAGGTTTGCATCAAAATAGGCATCGAGCGTGCCGACATCGCGCCAGTATTCCTCGATCTGGTCGGCAGCGCGGATGCAACTGTCGGTAAAGCGGTGCGCCACGGCCTTTCCGTGCTTGACGATATAGGGGATGATATCGCCGCCAAAATCGCGCCTGGACCCCGGCGTTTCGGCATCGCGGCGAAGCTGTTCGAACAGGAATGCCGTCTCGAAAACATAGATCCCCATCGAGGCCAGCGCATGGTCAGGATCGCCTGGAATTCCCGGCGGGTCGGAGGGCTTCTCGACGAAAGCGGTGATCGTGCCCTTTTTGTCGGCCGCCATCACACCAAATCCGGTGGCTTCGGCGCGCGGCACGACCAGGCAGCCGACTGTGACATCCGCGCCCGAATTGACGTGCTGTTGCAGCATCAATTCGTAGTCCATCTTGTAAATGTGATCGCCCGCCAGAATCACCATGTATTTGGGCGCGTAGGATTGGATGATGTCGATGTTCTGATAAACCGCATCGGCAGTCCCTTCGTACCACATCATCTCCGAAATGCGTTGCGAGGCGGGCAGGATATCGAAGCTTTCGTTCCGCTCGGGCCGCATGAAATTCCATGCGCGATTCATGTGGCGGATCAGCGAATGCGCCTTGTACTGGGTCGCGACGCCGATTCGGCGGATCCCTGAATTGATCGCGTTGGACAGGGCAAAGTCGATAATCCGCGACATTCCGCCGAAATAGACCGCTGGTTTGGCCCGCCGGTCCGTCAATTCCATCAAGCGGCTGCCGCGACCTCCCGCCAGGACATAGGCCATTGCATCGCGCGCCAGTGGTGCTTGTCTCTTCTCTGCCATCGATCCCCTTCCCGATGCCTGTTGGCATTCATCCCACGAATTCGAACATTACCGTTGCCAGTGGTGGCAGCACGATTTGCGCGCCGCCGTGCTGCGCAGTGACCGCGCCAAGGTTGCCCTTGCCGCTGCCGCCATAGATTTCCGCGTCGCTGTTGAGCACCTCGCGCCACAGGCCGTCATGCGGCAGCGGCAAGCGATAATGGTCGTGCAAGGCCGGTGTCATGTTGCTGACCACCGCGATCGGTGCCGCGCCCGGGGCCTTGCGCAGCCAAGCGAAGACCGAAGCCTGGGCATCGTCGACAACCAGCCACTCGAACCCTTCCGCCTCACAGTCGCGGGCATGGAGCGCCGGTTTTTCGCGGTAAAGCCGGTTGAGATCGCGGACCAGGCGGCTCACGCCTGCGTGGGCCGGGTGATTCAGCAAGTCCCAATCAAGCGCGCGTTCCTCGCTCCATTCGCGGCGTTGGGCGAACTCCTGCCCCATGAACAGCAACTTCTTGCCGGGATAGCCCCACATCAGGCCGTAATAGGCCCGCAGGTTGGCGAATTTCTGCCAGTCATCGCCGCTCATCTTGGTCAGCAGCGAGCCCTTGCCGTGAACCACCTCGTCGTGGCTGAGCGGCAGCACAAAATTTTCGCTGAAGGCATAGACCAGCCCGAAGGTAATCTCGTCGTGGTGGAACTTCCGGTGGACCGGATCACGCGCCATGTATTGCAGCGTGTCGTGCATGAAGCCCATGTTCCACTTGAACCCAAACCCCAGGCCGCCTTCATGCGCTGGCTTCGATACCCCGGGCCACGAGGTTGATTCCTCTGCGATCGTCACGATCCCGGGGTGCGTGCCGTAAAGCGCCTTGTTCATCGCACGGAGGAATTCAACCGCTTCCCAGTTCTCGCGCCCGCCCCATTCGTTGGGGATCCACTCCCCATCTTTGCGGCTGTAATCGCGGTAGAGCATCGATGCGACGGCATCGACCCGAAGACCGTCGACGTGGTAATGTTCGGCCCAGAACAGCGCGTTGTTGACGAGGAAGCTCATCACCTCGCGCCGTCCGAAATTGTAGATCGCGGTGTTCCAGTCAGGGTGAAAACCGAGCCGCGGGTCCTCATGCTCATAAAGCGCGGTGCCGTCGAAATGGGCGAGGCCGTGCTCGTCGACCGGGAAATGCGCCGGCACCCAGTCGATCAGCACCGAAATCCCCGCCCGGTGCGCACCATCGATGAACCGGGCAAAGCCGTCGGGCCCGCCAAACCGCGCGGAAGGGGCATAGAGTCCGGTGGTCTGATAGCCCCAGCTGGGATCGTAGGGATGCTCGCTGACCGGCATGAACTCGATATGGGTAAAGCCCATTTCGGCCACATAGGGGATCAGCGTTTCGGCCATCGTGTCCCAGGACTGGAACCAGCCGTGCTGGTCGCGTTGCCACGATCCGGGGTGAACCTCATAGATCGCCATCGGCTCGCGCCGGGGATCGGCCTTGGCCCCATGCGCGCGGCGATCGCCTCCGGGTCGCGCAGCGGACTGGCCAGCCGGCCCGCCAGCTCACGCGCGCCGGGTCCCGTGACGGTCCGGTCGATCACGCCGAGCAGGCTCGTACCCCTCTCGCCTGACAGCGAGCGCAGCAGCTCGAGGCTCGTCCGTGTCGGCGCATCGATGACGAGACGATCCGAGGCTCCCGTCCGCCGCGGCGGCCGCAGGCAGGGCTTCTTGCCGAGCTGCGTCAGCTCGACGTACTTCAAAAGTGCGCCGACGGCGGCCAGCTCCGCTCGCGAGAAGGCCCCGAATGCGGCCAGGTCGGCCACGCGCAGTTGCGCCTTGAGCAGCCGCTCGCCGGCCGTGCTGTCGAAGGAGGCGGCCGCCACCGGCGTGGGCGAGGCGCCCGCGATCTCCACCCATTTGCGCAGATCGGCATCGGCCAGCAGCGTGTCGGCCGCGATCACCTCGCCGGAGCGTCCGAGGTCCGCGGGCACCTGGAACAACACGCGCGTCAAGAGCCACCAGCCGATTGGCAGGTACAGGAGCACCACCGGCAGCCAGGCCAGCGTCCACTGCACGAAGCTGATCTCGGGCGCGTCCGGGTACGCGGTGGGATCGCCGTCGTCGCCTGACTCCTCGGGCGTCGCAACCTCGTCGGGGGAGACCGTCTCCATGTCGGTGCAACCGAGCATGAACGCGAACGGAGCAAGCTTTGCGAATGTCTGCATGGGGAAACTCCTGAGTTTAGGTACTCGCCTCGATTGCAATGTCGGGTCCCGTACAAGCCGCTAGACCCTCGTCGCGCGCGAACGCGCTTCCGAGCGCCGTGTGACGGGTTGCCGTGCACCGTGCGCTCCCA
>CALMBN010000225.1 GCA_937860195.1 uncultured Novosphingobium sp. | reverse complement strand
GAATGTTCAACGGTGTCCTTCCGATGATGGGGACCGGCGAATTCGCCGAATTCTTCGATGACGATCGCCGCGCCGGTGTGCTGCGCGCAATTGTCGAAGGGTACCATCAGCCAAAGCCAGGGCAGACGCTGTTTGATAGCAATCGGTTATGGACCGGCAAGCTCCCAATTCTGCGCGCGCTTTATCCCCATGCCCGGGTGATCGCCTGTGTGCGATCGGTAGGTTGGATAATCGACAGCATCGAACGCATGGTGCACAGCAATCCGCTGCAGCAAAGTGCGTTGTTCGGTGGAGTAACCGGGTCGGTCTATACCCGCGCGAACTTTCTGCTCAACGCCGATGCTGGCCTTATCGGCCAGCCGTGGAGCCTGCTGCGCGAAGCCTGGTTCAGCCAGTTTGCCGACAGCCTGATCATTATCGACTACGATCGTCTTACCGCCAACCCGCAGGCAACAGTTACCGCGCTTTACCAGGCACTTGGTGAAACGCCCTTTGCCCACGATTTCGACGCACTTGCTTTCGATACGCCTGCCTATGACACCCAGCTTGGCCTGCCCGGACTTCACCGCGTCAGGCCTAAACTGGAGTTTGAGCCGCGCTCACTCAGCATTCCACCAGATCTCTTCGCCCAGCACGAGGATGCCGCATTCTGGCGGCGGGCGGAGCTGAACCAGCATGGCGCAACAGTGCTTTGAGCTTTCGAACATACAATTCCGTTATCCCGTGGCGATCGATATGTCCTCTCGAAGTCCCCAAACGCGACAAGCCAACCTCACCGCGTCAACTGGTCACGCACCATCAGAGCAGGCAGCCGTGTTTCTCTCGCTTCTTGCGCAGTATCGAACGGGTAGGATCCACTGGATCAAGCGCAAGCAAAACCTCGCCGGTATTGCTCTTGAGTCCCGGCGCGCCCTGTAGTTTCAGCTACCGTTGACCGGGCTGACGCTCTGATAACCTGACGTTGGATCCAAAATTCGAAGATTGTTCAGCTCCGATCCAGAGGCGCAATACAACGAGATCCCGTCCGTCGAATTCGATTTTCAGCTTAATGCCATTGGGGCTGCACAAGATCGAAGCCTGCAGCGATGATGTTCCTAACCCCCCATGCCTAGCAGTCATGGTTTCATTTGTTCCGCATCGACGAAGCTGGTATTTGGAGGCAACGGTGCCATGCGCCTTGAAGGGAGAGCAATCGATGCCGAAGCAATCGAATCGCGGGCGGCTTTTAGCCGCGCTATTCGCGGCAACCCTGTTTACCGTTTCGCACCCAGCTGCTGCCCAGTCGCTCGTGGATCTCGATCTCCTCGTCCAAGGAAGCGCAAAGCCTGCCGATGGTTTGGCGCTGGCCCGCTCGCAAGCCGCTGGTGGGGCTTTTCTCGATGCACTGGCAACGCTCGATCGCGTACTCGCCATCGATCCCAAGCACAAGCAAGCCAAATTGCTCCATGCCAGTCTGCTGTGCCGGATCGACGATGCCGATGGCGCCTCGCTCGAGTTCGGACGGCTTAAGAAAAGCAGCTACAAAAAAGCCGAATGGGCCGAAGCGATCGCCCCTTGCAAGAAACCCGAGGGGGCCGCGTGATGCGGATGTCGCGCAAAGTGTTCGCCTTCGCCGGTGCTGTGGCGCTGGCCGCGGGCGGATATGCCGCTGCCCAGAGCGCGGCGGTTGGTGTTGCCGCCGTGGTGGTAAAAGACGTTAAAATCAGCAGTCCTCAGGTGCCCAAAGCCAAGCCAGTCGTGGTCAAGCAGCGGATCGCGTTGGGCGACCTGATTCAGACTGGCAAGGGCAGCCAGCTGCAATTGCTGCTGCTCGATCGCTCGTCATTCTCGATCGGCGCCAATGCCAGCCTGCGGATCGATCGTTTCGTATATGATCCGGCGCGCGGCCGGAACAGTGGGGCGACCGTCAGCAAAGGTGCATTCCGGTTCATGTCCGGGCAGCCGAACAAGGGCAACAGAGGGTCGATTTCTTCGCCCGTGGCAACGATCGGCATTCGCGGAACGATTATCGATGGCGTAGTCGGCGACGGCGCGCTGGATATCGTCAAAGGTGAGTCCAAGGAGCTCAAGAACACCAAGGCGGACAAACAGACCGCAACTCTTATCGTCCTGCGAGGACCAGGGCGCAAGACCGAGCCGGGCGCGGAAATCGGCGCGGCATCGGTTACGTCTGGCGGCGTTACTGTCGAACTGACCGACCCCATGCAGGCCGCCTATGTGCCGCGGGCCGGCGCAGCGCCAATTTTGTTCAGACTGTCAATCGCGGGCCTCGGCCGGTTGCAAGATCAGATCTTTCCGCAACAAGCCAAAGGCGGCAGCGGCTTTAGCAAAGCTCTGATCGGCGGAGCACTTGGTATCTTGCCCGGAGTCATTGATGGTAGCAGGAGAGGCGATCCCTCACGGCCGCAATCACCAAGCGATCAGCCCAATGGGCAATCTGGCGGGCCCTGACACTGCTATTTGGATGTCACGGCGAAAACGCCATCCCAACCTTCGGGCGGCGGATTGGCGGCTAATATCTGAATTCGCTCGCCATAAAGCGCATAGAGGCTCCCCAGTCCGAAATTCGCGGCCCGATCGCTTAGCGAAGCCAGTTCTTTGGCCGCTCCGTTCCAGTTACCGGTGCGATAGGCGGCAAGAAAGGCGCGATGCTGGTCATGCAAACGGACAAATTCGGGCGATAGAGCAAAGGATTCATCACCAAGCAATGCGTAGACCGTCTCTGGCGTCTCGCGTCCTACCACCCGGACCCGATCCAGTTCGAGCACCGCAAACTCTGGCAATTTTGCGCGCAAGGCCTGACCGATCGCAATCGATACCCCATAGAGCTTGGTCAATCCTTCGATCCGGGACGTAAGGTTCACGGTGTCGCCGATCAGCGAGTAAGACAACCGCTGCGCTGAACCCATGTTCCCGACGCAGCACAACCCGCAGTTGAGCCCGATTCCAACCCTTACGGGTCCCGGCCAGACCACGGCGGTGTCACGGCCTTCACCCCGGTTCAAGGCTTCGAGTTTGAGCCCCATGTCCAGCGCAGCACGCGCGGCGTTGCGGTGCTGATCGGGGTCGTCGAGCGGGGCGTTCCAGAATGCAACGATGGCATCGCCGATGAACTTGTCGATTGTGGCCTTGCGCGCGAGCAGAACGTCACACAGCGGGGTCAGCAGCGCGATCAGGAACCCGATGACCTGTTTGGGGGCAAGTTGCTCTGAAATGCGGGTGAAATTGCGAACGTCGGCGAACAATACGGTCATCTCACGCTCTTCACCGCCGAGTTCGAGCCGGTCAGGATCGGAGGCGATGCGCTTGACCAGTTCGGGCGACAGGTAGCGGTCGAAAGCACTGTGGATATAGGCGCGGCGCCGCTCTTCGCGGTAGAACACCACGGCGGTCTGGATGGAGTAGACCAGCACCAGCAAGATCAGCGGATAAACCGGATCAAGCAAATAGCCTTGGCGCGAAAAGGCCAGCCAGCTTCCCGCAACCACCAGCCCGGTTGCCGCGACAACGATGATCGCGCCTTTGGCAGCGCCGAGCCGGGGCAACAGCAGTGAAAGCCCAATCCCCAGTAGCAGGGTCAAAGCCAGTTCAAGCCCCGGCGCCCAATCCGGGCGCAACAGAAACTTGCCGAGCACCGCCTGCTCAACCACTTGCGCGTGGGCTGTAACGCCCAGTTCGTGGTCTGAAAGCGGGTTTGAGATCAAATCGCGCAGGCCAATCGCACCAGCCCCGACGAACACGATCTTTCCCGCCACGGCTGCCTCAAGCTGCTCGGGCGAGAGCGTGCCGTCGAGCACTTGCCAGGCCGGAATGGTCCGGGCCGGAGCAGGCGCGGTCCAGTGCAGCCAGAAACCGCCGCTCGCGGTGGTTGGCAACTCGAACTGACCCACCTTGATCGCGACCACCCGGCCCGGCGCGCCTTGCGTTTCGCCGCTGGCATCGCTGGTCCGCACAATGATCGATCCGGCCCCCTGCGCGACCCGCAGCGCCTCGAGCGATAGCGCGGGGAGCAAAGTATCGCCTTGCCGCGCGAGCAGCGGCACGTTGCGCAAGATGCCGTCACTATCGGGCGGCAAGCTGATTGTCCCACTGCCGTTGGCGGCATCATTCAAGATCGGCAGCGAGGAAATCGCCCGGCGAAATTCGGGCACCTCGCGCGGCGGCGACCCACCGATCGCAAAACCGGCCTTGGTTTCGATCGGCGGGCCTTGACGATCTTTGACCAAAAAATAGCCAAGCACCGTCGGCGTGGCCGCGATGCTCTGCCCCAGCTGCGCGTCGTTATCAGGCAGGCGGCGGATGGTGCCGATAACCGCAGAGCTGGCACCGCCGCGCGCGAGTTGTTCCGCGAGTTGCCCGGGCGAGGTGCGGTCAGGCTCCGAAAAAACCACGTCGAAGGCGATCACAGACGCGCCGGCCTGGCCCAACCGATCGATCAGCCGGGCCATATCGGTGCGCGGCCACGGCCATTGGCCGAGGCGGCGGATACTTTCGTCATCGATATCGATAATCCGCACCGGCGCATCTTCATAAGCCCGCGGTGCGGTGCGCTGATAGCTGTCAAACAGCAGCATTCCCAACCGCTCGATGGCCGGCGGGCGTACCAGTTGCAGAAGGGCTACCAGCATTACCAGGGCAACACCGACCAATACCGGCAGACGGTTTCCCGACCTGAAATAGCCCCCGCCAGCCATCAGAACGCAGACAATTTCATCAGGCTTTATGGGCGTCGCTTGGGCGCCGGGCGCGGTTTGGCTGGAACCGGGCTGGGCGGCAGTGCGGGGTTGCGAAGCGCGGCGAAAGCGGCGGTATTCTCAATCAAACCCGGCATATTCTCAAACCGCAGACCCATCGCCGAATCGAGCCGGACGAGCCGGTCTAGCGGCAGCGGATGGGTTCGGGTGTGGAGCCCATAGGCCCGATCTTCGGTGGTAGCAGACAGGGTTTGGAGCACCCCGGCGAGGCCATAGGGCGAATAGCCTGAACGCGCCGCGATCACCACGCCGATCCGGTCGGCTTCGTACTCGGCTTCCTTGTCGAGCCCCTTGGCGTACAGATCCTTGCCGGCGCTGAGCAAGGCATCGGTAAACTGGTCAGCAAGCCCATTGCCGGTCGACACCGTGAAATAGCGCTGCATTTCTGAAAACGACTGGTTTCGCAGCGCCTTCTGCAAAGCTTCAAGATGATGCTTGCGGTCAACGTGAGCGATCTCGTGCGCGAGAACGCCCGCCAGTTCGGCTTCGTTGCGCATCTGGTTGAACAACCCGCGGGTGATCAGGACATAGCCGCCCGGGGTCGAGAAGGCGTTGAAATCATCGCTGTCGATAATGCAGAACTTCCACGGCAGCCCGGGCCGCGCGCTGTGCAGCGCCAACCAGCGGCCGA
>CALMBN010000224.1 GCA_937860195.1 uncultured Novosphingobium sp. | reverse complement strand
CGGTGCGCGTTGCCGATGGCGTGCGTGCCGAGTGGTTGGAAACGGTCAACGGCAGCATCAGCATCGGTTCGCGCGCTTCGATCAGCGACCATGTCGAAACCGTCAATGGCGGCGTCACGCTGGCCCGTGCGCCAGCCGAGCTGACCGTGGGAGAGGTCGTTCGGGCGCTTGAGCCGGGAATGCGACTGGCTGATTGCGGCCGTTGCGCGTTGCGCTTCGATTGCGCCACCAGCGGCGTGCTGAGCGAAGCCCTCGCCGCGTTCGTCGCGGTGCTGGACCGGACCACGCTGGCGGATGCAGCGCGCCAGGTTCCAACCGCATTTGCGGCCGCCTCCACCGGGTCGCCCGAGGAGGCTACCCCCCAGAACCCTTAAATTTGACCCACCGGCATCTGCTGGCTGGCGCAGTGGAAGCTGCCCCCACCCGCCAGCACCGCATCGGCAAGAATGCCCACCACCTCGCGGTCCGGGAACAGCTCGGCCACTGCCGCAACCCCATCGGCATCGCACGCCGTGCCATAGGTCGGGACCACGACCAGCTTCGAAGTGATCGCAAAATTCATGTAGCTGGCGGGTTCGATCCGGCCATCGGTTTCGATCCGGCCGGGCGAGGGGATTTCGTGCACTGTCAGCCCGAACGCTTCGGCCCGCGCTTTGGCATCGGCATAGATCGCCGCATTGGGATCATCCGCCCCGGTCACGCGCGGCAATGCCAGCACGCCCGGCGCGACAAACCGGGCAAGGTTATCGACATGACCGTCCGTGTGGTCATTGATCAGGCCATCGCCCAGCCACAGCACGCGGGTCATGCCCAGATCGCGGTTGAGGTGAGCCTCAATTTCCGTGCGTGACAGCTGCGGGTTGCGGTTTGGATTGAGCAGGCACTGCCCGGTCGTGACCACCAGTCCGGTCCCGTCGCCGTCGATCGCCCCGCCCTCCAGCACCCAATCGGCGGTCTCGACAGGCAAGCCTGCGCTTTCCGCAAGCTCGGCCCCGATTTCCTGATCCCCGTCCATCAGATACTTGCCGCCCCAGCCGTTGAAGGCGAACCGCTTGGCCACCGCCTTGCCGCCCTGCGCAACCACCAGCGGCCCGGTATCGCGCAACCAGACATCGCCATAGCGCCGCCGCTCCAACTTGACCGCAGCAGAGCACAGCGCCGCTGCCCGCGCTCGATTGACCTCATCGCGGACCACCAGCCGGACCTCCTGCCCGCTGTCCGCCACCGCATTGGCGAACGCCGCGATCTGTTCCTGCGCCCGGCCCAGAAACCCCGGCCACTCGTCCGCGTCGTGCGGAAAGCCGATCCACAACCAGGCTTGCGGATGCCATTCGGGGGGCATGTAATAGTGACTTGACACTTTTCAAATAGTTCCTAAATAGTTCATGAACTATAACGGAGGATCGGATGGGAATTTACGAGCCTCTCGCACGTTTTCTTGGCAGCTTGAAGGATGATAGCTGGACGGCCTCTTTTGAACAGGTCGAATCCAAGCTTGGCTTCGAACTTCCCCCCAGCGCGCGCAAATACCGGCAATGGTGGTCAAATGAGCGGGGAAAAGGGCATAGTCAGAAGGGCGGCTGGCAATCCGTGGGATGGGAAACGAGCGATGTTGATCTTCGCGACGAACGGGTTTGCTTCGTGAGGCCGCGTCAATCGAACCAGGCAATGGCAGGCCGCACCGCTGGCGCGTCCCCGAGCCTCGATGAGCTTTGGCAAAGGGCCAGCGAGCTTAGTGGAATTACGGATCGAAGCGAACTTGAACGGGCAGCGGTGCAAACATTCATCAGACGCACGGCCGCGCAAGGGCTGGTCGAGTTGGGGGGCACAATGCCTGACTTCTTCCACCTTTTCACATTTTCACCCTACTTTTTCACCGGAACAAATGTCACTCTGGAATT
This sequence comes from uncultured Novosphingobium sp., assembly GCA_937860195.1. Lineage (GTDB taxonomy): Bacteria > Pseudomonadota > Alphaproteobacteria > Sphingomonadales > Sphingomonadaceae > Novosphingobium. Next base: position 392 of record CALMBN010000224.1, on the reverse strand, counting down.
TTGGAAATCAAATGTCAAACGGTAATTTTTCAAGAAATTTCCGCCTAAGATTCCCGCTTGCTCGAAGCCGGAAGCCTCGTTGATAATATCCAAATCCAGGGCAATCGCCTTGATTCCCTCGCGTGTATGCGAACCGAATGACACTTTCGGAATCATATAAGAATTAACATTTTCCGTAATTCCCGCCGCCCCGACAACACGCATTTTTTCGTCAATGGAAAAGCGACTCATTTGGTCGGTATTTGCCAAATTAGACGAAATTACTGAAATGCTTGCGCCCGTATCAACAATAAAGTTCAAAGGTGTTTCAATCCCAGGCAGGCTTACTTCGCCACTCAAAAAACCGCTCGAAGTCAATCTTAACGGGAGTGCAATCGCCTCTTTTTCAAAAT
>CALMBN010000223.1 GCA_937860195.1 uncultured Novosphingobium sp. | reverse complement strand
GAGACCGGAGAGATCCTGCGAACCGGCGATGATCGAGAGGTTCGGAACCTGCGTGGCCATCACCGCTTCGTCGAACGAACAGGCGCCCGTCAGCACGTCATAGCTGGAATGCCGGCGATCCTCGGGACGAATGTCAAGACCCGTCGCGGCGTTGCCCTGCGGGTCGATGTCGATCACAGCCACGCGGTTGCCTTTCTGGCTGAGGGCAACGGCGATATGCGCTGCCAGAGTGGCAAATTGCGCCGGATCACGGGGCCGGGTCAACCGCTCCATCGGAATATGTCGCGCGACCCGGGAAATCCGGGCAAATCGATCGGCCAGCCCTTCGCTGCGGGCCATCGCATAGAGTTCGGCAGTGTAGTGATCGTCGTTGAGCCGGGCAATCCGCTCACCGCCGATGATCGGTTCAAACCCGGTCCGATCGGCATCCTCCAGAAAGGTCAGCCGGGCCAGCGGCACGACTTGGGCAAGGATTCCGCCGGGCGGAACGGCATAGTGCTTGTCGACCCCCACCGCGACTTTCTCCAGCCGCTCAGCGCCGGTCAAGGCGAAGGCATCGTCGGTCAGCTTGAGGCGCTTGTGCCCAGGCAGGCACAGGATCTGCTCAGGGTTCGAAACGTCCAGCACCAGAGTGTCATCACAAAGCAGCGGCAAACCATGCTGACCCAGCGCTGCGGCAAGGGTCGATTTGCCGACACCGCTCGGCCCGGTGAAGGCATAGGCCTGCCCCCGCCACACCACCGCCGAGGCGTGGAACGGCAAAAACCCGTGGATCGCGGCAATCGCGGCATAGGTGCTGCCGTTGAGCCACAGGTTTTCTTCGACTGGATCGGCACCCGGATCGCGTTCGATGGTTACGCCTTCGCCCTTGCAATAATGCAGGCCAAAGCCGGTCAGGGTCCGCAGCAGGAACTGCTCACCTTCCAGCAGAATCGAGCCCGGCGGCATTGCCTGCCCGCCCAATTCGCGCGGAACCGGGCCGTATGTCACCCGCGCCTCGTGCGCGAGCAACCCCGGACCGGGATGATTATCGACCAGCTTGTTCATCGCCGCCGCCATGCCTGCGCGAATCGCACCGGTCAATTGCGGTCAAACGCTCCCTGTTTGCGGCGTAAAATCAGGCACTGGTGTGGAAAAGGCGGGCGAGCGCGCTTGTCCCCCCAAGATGTGGTGGGTAAGCGCCGGGGAAGGAGCTTTGCGACGCACCGATGGCAGCCCCGTTGATTTCACCCTCGATCCTTTCGGCCGACTTTGCCCGGCTGGGCGAAGAAGTGCGCGCGATCGACGCGGCCGGGGCTGACTGGATTCACGTCGATGTGATGGACGGGCATTTCGTTCCGAATCTCACCATCGGCCCGATGGTCGTGAAGGCACTGCGCCCGCACACCGCCAAAGTGTTTGACGTTCACTTGATGATTGCGCCGGTCGATCCCTATCTTCAGGCCTTTGCCGAGGCCGGGGCCGATATCATCACCTTCCACCCCGAAGCCGGACCGCACGCGCACCGGACGGTTCAGGCGATCAAGGCGCTGGGCAAAAAGGCCGGGGTTTCGCTCAATCCTGGCACCCCGGCCAAGCTGCTCGACTACCTGATTGACGAGGTGGATCTGGTCCTGGTGATGAGCGTCAATCCCGGGTTCGGCGGGCAGAGTTTCATCCCCAGCCAGCTCAAGAAGATCGAGGCGCTGCGCAAGATGATCGACAAGACTGGTCGGCAGATTCACCTTGAAGTCGACGGCGGGGTTGATGCGGAAACTGCGCGGCTTTGCGTTGAAGCCGGGGCCGACGTTTTGGTAGCAGGCTCTGCGACCTTCAAGGGCGGGCCGGAACACTATGCCGCCAATATCGCCGCCTTGAAGGGGGTGGGATGAGCCATGGTCGATGCCGCGCTCTCCACCCGCCAGGTGCCAGACGGTGAGGTGCCGATGGATGGTCCGGCGATCCCGTTGGGCCAATCGGATGAAGGCGGGTTGGTGAGCAAAGCCTTGCCTGCCCAGAAGCCCGGTGAACTGGTCGAACCCGGCCGGGCACTGGCCTTGGCCGATTTTGCCCCGCCTTCGGTCGGCGCGGGCGAGCGGCTGCTGCGGCTGGCCTACCGGCTGGGCATCCCCGCCTCGACCCTCGCCGCGCCTTTTCGCAAGGCGAGCAAGCCGCGCTTGCTTGCGACGGTGACGAATCCGCTTGTGGGCAACAAGGTGCCGGGAACGGCGCTTCGGGCCGGGCACTTTCTGGTCCATGGGGCCAAATCGCCGATTGCCCAGATCGACTTCGTCGGCGCGGCGCGAATGGCCCCGCCGCTCGAACGGGTGGTTCATTCCTTCGCCTGGCTGGCCGATCTGGAAGCAAGCGCGCCGCGTGAAACGGTCACTCCTGTGGCCGAGCGGATTCTCGGAGCATGGCTCGCTGCCAACCCCAGGATGCCATCCAAACCGGGCAAAGGTCCGGCCTGGTCTGTCGCCAACGCCGGCACGCGTGAGCTCAACTGGCTGGTCCATGCCCCGCTGATCCTCTCGGGGAATGACAAGTTACTTCGAGCCAAAATGCTCGCCGCGCTGAGCGATACCGCGCGCTGGCTCGACAAGAATGTCGGGCGGGGTGAGGATTTGCTCGCACAGGTCGCCGGCTGGTGCGGGATCATCGCGGCCGGACTGCTGCTGCCCGATGGCAAGCCGCGCCGCCTGTTTGGCGAGGCCGGCCTGGTCCGCGCGCTGGGCGAGCTCGTCGGCGACGATGGCGGGGTGCTCTCGCGCAGCCCGATGGCGCAAATCGAAGCGATTGCACTGCTGGTCAAATTGCGGGCCTGCTATCAGGCGGTGAAGCGCGATCCGCCGCAAGCACTGGAAACAATCATGGGCCTGATGGTCCCGCCACTGTTGGTGCTGACTCACGGCGACGGCTCGCTCGGCTCGTGGCAGGGCGGCTGGGCCGTCGATGCAGGCGAGCTGTCCGGACTGGTCGCGGCAACAGGTGTGCGGACCCGGCCGCTGCGCGATGTCAGGCAATGGGGCTATCAGCGGGTCGTCGCGCAAAAAGGCTTGCTCCAGTTCGATGCCGCACCGCCGCCGCTGACCAGGCACGCGCGCTCGGGCTGCGCCTCAACCCTGGCGTTCGAATTCAGTCACGCCGGGCACCGGCTGATTGTCAATTGCGGCGGTGCAGCTTGTGCCGGCGGATTGATGCCGGTGCGGCTCGAGCAAGGCCTGCGGGCTACTGCCGCGCATTCGACGCTGGTGCTCGACGACGCAAATTCGACCGCAATCCTGATGAACGGCAAGATCGGCGGGGGGGTTACCGAAGTCGAGGTCGACCGCCGGACCTTGCTGGGTGACAGACACGGTGGCGCGACCCGGCTTGAAGCAAGCCACAACGGATATGCCGGCCGCTATGGCCTGATCCACCGCCGGATCCTGATCCTGCGCGACGATGGCACCGAACTGCGCGGCGAAGACTTGCTGATCCCCACGGGCGGCAAGGGCAAGAGCGGCAAGGTCGGCTATGCAATCCGCTTTCATCTCGGCACCGGGATCGAGGTTGGGCTGAGCGAGAGTGGGCAAGGCGCGGGGCTGGCCTTGCCCGATGGCTCGTATTGGCAGTTCGTTGCCGGGGGCGATGGCCAGGTGGCGATCGAGGAAAGCATCTGGGCCGATGGCCACGGCCGACCGCAGCCGATCCAGCAACTGGTCGTCTCGGGCCTGGTTTCGCGCGGGGGCGGCAATTTCGCCTGGCTGCTGAAGAAAATGGGGTAGACTTCACGTGACTGACGTAACGATTCGCCGGGCGCTGCTTTCGGTGTCCGACAAGGCCGGGCTGGTCGAGCTTGGTCAGGCCCTTTCTGCACGCGGAGTCGAGCTGGTATCGACCGGCGGGACAGCAAAGGCGCTGCGCGATGCGGGCCTTGCGGTCATGGATATTTCCGAGCTGACCGGCTTTCCTGAAATGATGGACGGGCGGGTCAAGACGCTCCACCCAAAGGTCCACGGCGGCTTGCTCGCAGTGCGCGATAATCCCGCGCACGCCCAGGCGATGGCCGACCATGCCATTGCGGCGATCGATCTGGTGGTGGTCAACCTCTACCCGTTCGAAGCGACCGTGATGAAGGGCGCGGCCCGCGACGAGATCATTGAAAACATCGACATCGGCGGGCCATCTATGGTCCGCTCGGCAGCCAAGAACCATGCCTATGTCACCATCCTGACCGATCCGGCCGACTATCCCGGCCTCCTGGCTGAACTGGCGGCCAGAGACGGCGCGACCGGCTATGACTTCCGCAAGCTGATGGCTGCGCGGGCCTTTGCTGCGACTGCCAGCTATGACGCGATGATCAGCCAATGGTTCGCATTTGCCGACCAGCAGCAACTGTTCCCTGAAACCCTCGCGGTGATGGGCGCGCGCCAGCAAGAGCTGCGCTATGGCGAGAATCCGCACCAGCGCGCCGCACTCTATCTGCCCAAGGGCCCACACGGCCAAGGCATAGCGCAGGCTCGGCAGGTGCAGGGCAAAGAGCTTAGCTACAACAATCTGGCCGATGCCGATGCCGCGCTGGAACTGTGCGCCGAGTTCCGCGGGCAGAGCCCGGCGGTCGTGATCGTAAAGCATGCCAACCCCTGCGGCGTGGCGCAGGGCTCCAGCCTGCTCGGCGCGTGGCAAGGGGCCCTGGCCTGCGACGATGTCTCGGCCTTCGGCGGGATTGTCGCGGTCAATGTGCCGCTTGATGGGCCGACCGCAGAAGCGATCTGCGAAATCTTCACAGAGGTCGTGGTTGCACCTTCAGCCGATAATGCTGCGCTGGCAGCCTTCGCGAAGAAGAAGAACCTGCGCCTGCTGCTGACCGGTGACCTGCCCGATCCGCGGCGAGGTGGCTTGCAGGTCAAGCAGATCGCCGGTGGCTATCTCGTCCAGACCCGTGACAACGGCGCGATTACCGAGGCCGACCTCAAGGTCGTGACCAGCCGCACGCCGAGCGAACAGGAATTGCAGGACTGCCTGTTCGCCTGGACCGTCGCTCGCCATGTCAAGTCAAACGCAATTGTCTATGCCAAGGACGGGATCACCGCCGGGATCGGCGCGGGCCAGATGAACCGTCGCGATTCGAGCCGGATCGCCGCGATGAAGGCCGCCGAGGCCGCCGCCAAGTTCGGCTGGGCAGCGCCCCGTACCTTCGGCAGCGCAGTCGCTTCCGACGCGTTCTTCCCCTTCGCCGACGGGCTGCTCGCCGCCGCTGAGGCTGGGGCCACCGCCGTGATCCAGCCGGGCGGCTCGATCCGCGATGACGAGGTGATCGCGGCGGCCAATGAGGCCGGGTTGGCAATGGTCTTTACCGGGATGCGGCACTTCCGGCATTGAGCCCCATTCACTTCATCGCAAAACCCTGCCACTTCGCCGCGATGAAGCGAAAATGAACCTGGCATTCACTGGACGGTAAGACCCTTTTCTGCACGAGGGGCGCCAAGCCAAACTCTTGCCAAAGCGATTCCCACATGGGCCTGTTCAAAGCCGACCTTTACCGTTCCTTTGCCGTCGGCTTCGTTGTCGGTGCCGCCTTGCTTGCTGCCGCGATGAGCGGCCACGCGGATAATCCGGTGGTGGGTCAGGTGATCCCTTCGGCGACCGCAGCACCGGTCCTGCCCGATCAGACATTGGTCGATCCGGTTCAGGACCGCTCGCGCTAAAATTTGCCGTTCGCAGCGCGGGCTCCTATATCCCGCCGATGGCCAGTGCACATCAACACCATCATCACGAACCGACCGGGCAAAGCCTGATCGAGGAAGCCGCCAAAGCCCTGATCGAGGCCGGTGAGCAATGGACCGGAATGCGCGCCGAGGTTTTTGAAGCGCTGGCTGCGCGGTCGCGTCCGGCTTCGGCCTATGACATTGCCGAGGACGTTTCCAATGCGCGCGGCAAACGGGTCGCAGCCAATTCGGTTTACCGGATCCTCGATCTGTTCGTGGCCAGCAACCTCGCCCGCCGGATTGAGAGCGCCAACGCCTATATCGCCAACCCGCACCCGGGCTGCCGCCACGACTGCATTTTCCTGATCTGCGATTCGTGCGGGCGGGCGACCCACCTGGACGACGATGGCCTGACCGGCGCACTGGTCGAGGCAGCACGCAGAGCCGGGTTTGCCGATATCCGCCCGGTGGTCGAATTGCGCGGGGTATGCGCGGAGTGCAGCTGACCGACTAGAGCGCTTTGCCCATCCGCTTCATCGGCACCGGCACACCGCCCCGGTCGTCGTGGATCTCCTCGATCAGCTGATAGCCCGTGATCCGGTAAAGCGGTTCTCCAGCCAGCGTCGCCATCAGTTCGGCCCGGGCAAAACCGGCTGCGCGGGCCGCGTTTTCGCAATGCTCCAGCACGGCCCGGCCCACCCCGCGGCGCGCGAAGTGCGGACTGGTATACATCGCCCGGATTCGCGCAGCTTCGTGTTCAGGGTCGAGCAGGCGCGGTTCCCGCAGGCCCTCGCTGGAATCGCTGCCGTAGAGCGTGGCGCGCTTGCTCCAGCCGCCGCAGCCAGCCGCCTTGCCGCCAATCTCGGCTATGAAATAGGTCTGATCGGCAACCAGCTGACGATCAAGTCCCATCAGCGCGCGGCTCGATTCGATTTCTCGCGGCGAGAGAAAGCCGGCCTGAAGCTGGGCAATCGCATCCTCCATGATTGCGCGCAGGACGGGGAGGTCGGCATCCGTGGCCAGGCGAATCGCTATCATCGTGGCCGCACCATTATCCGAACTGGGTCAGGCTTAGCCCGTTTCCATCCGGATCGAGGAACCATACGATCTTTACGCCGCCGTCGGGTGAGGCCCAGACCCCGTCAGGGTCTTGCCCAAAGCCTTCGAATATCTGGAACACAACCCCCTTGGCTTTTAGCGGCACCATCGCGGCGCGAATATCGGCGACGTGCCAGCCGAGCACGGTATGGCCGGCACCCTTGTGCCCGGGAAAGTCGGTGAGCCGCATCGGGGTGCGATTGCCCACATCGAACGTCGCGGCATGGCTGTCCTCGCCCAGCACACGCAGCCCCAATACGTCCCGGTAAAACGGCAGGCTTTTGGCCCTGTCACCGGTCAGCACGAAGCACACCGGCGGTGCATTGGCAGGCAATGACATTGGTCTGACTCCCTTGGGCCTTGATCGATCCTGCACGTTAGACTCAATCGACACAATTGAAACCAAAGTGTAAGGCCTGAAGCCATGAGTTCCGATCCGGCAACGCCGCTGCTCGACACTGTCGATGTTCCCGCCGATTTGCGCCGTCTTGCGCCGGGCCAGCTGCGCCAGCTGGCCGATGAATTGCGCAGCGAAATGATCTCCGCGGTTGGCTCAACCGGGGGCCACCTCGGCTCTGGCCTGGGCGTGGTCGAACTGACCGTGGCGATCCACTATGTCTTCAACACCCCCGATGACCGGCTGATCTGGGATGTCGGTCATCAGGCCTATCCCCACAAGATCCTGACCGGACGGCGGGACCGGATTCGCACACTGCGGACCGGCGGGGGCCTGTCGGGCTTCACCAAGCGCAGTGAAAGCGAATATGATCCGTTCGGCGCGGCGCACAGCTCGACCTCGATCTCAGCTGCGCTTGGCTTTGCGATTGCGAACAAGCTGCAAGGCCAACCGGGCAAGGGAATCGCGGTGATCGGTGACGGCGCGATGAGCGCCGGGATGGCCTATGAAGCGATGAACAACGCTGCCGAGGCCGGCAGCCGGCTGGTGGTGATCCTCAACGACAACGACATGTCGATCGCGCCGCCGGTGGGTGGACTGTCAGCCTATCTGGCGCGGCTGGTGTCATCGCGCCCGTTCCTGGAACTGCGCGAGATTGCCCGGCGCCTGTCACGCAAATTGCCCGAGCCGCTTCACCGCGCCGCCAAAAAGACCGATGAGTTCGCCCGCGGGATGGCGATGGGCGGGACGCTGTTTGAAGAGCTGGGCTTTTACTATGTCGGCCCGATCGATGGCCATAACCTCGACCAGCTGGTTCCGGTGCTGGAAAACGTCCGCGATGCCGCCGAAGGCCCATGCCTGATCCATGTCGTGACTCAAAAGGGCAAGGGCTATGGCCCGGCCGAGGCCAGCGCCGACAAGTATCACGGCGTGCAGAAGTTCGATGTGATCACCGGGGAGCAGGTCAAAAGCGCCGCCAAGGCTCCCGCCTATCAGAACGTGTTTGGCGAAACCCTTGCCAAACTGGCCAACACTGACCCCAGGATCTGTGCGATCACTGCCGCGATGCCCAGCGGCACCGGTTTGGACAAATTCGCAGCGGCCCACCCGGAGCGAACCTTTGATGTCGGGATTGCCGAACAGCACGGGGTGACCTTTGCGGCAGGACTCGCTGCGCAAGGAATGCGGCCGTTCTGCGCAATCTATTCAACATTCCTCCAGCGCGCCTTCGATCAGGTGGTGCACGATGTCGCGATCCAGAACCTGCCGGTGCGCTTTGCAATTGACCGGGCGGGCCTTGTCGGGGCCGACGGCGCAACCCATGCCGGTTCGTTTGATATCACATATCTTTCCACCCTGCCCAATCTGGTCGTGATGGCTGCGGCGGACGAGGCCGAACTGGTCCACATGACCTATACCGCCGCGCTCCATGACAGCGGCCCGATCGCATTTCGCTATCCGCGCGGCAACGGCACCGGCGTGGAAATGCCGGAAGTTCCGGTGGCGCTGGAGATCGGCAAGGGCCGGATCGTCAAGCACGGCAGCAAGGTCGCGATCCTCTCGCTCGGCACGCGGCTGGCCGAAGCGCTGAAAGCGGCCGATCAGCTTGAGGCCAAGGGGCTGTCGACCACGGTCGCCGACCTGCGCTTTGCCAAGCCGCTCGACACCGATCTGATCCGGCAACTGATGACCAGCCATGAGGTTGTGGTAACCGTCGAGGAAGGCAGCATCGGCGGGCTTGGCGCGCACGTGCTGACCATGGCCAGCGACGAAGGCCTGACCGATGCCGGCCTCAAAATCCGCACCCTGCGCCTGCCCGATGTGTTCCAGGACCACGATGCCCCGGACAAGCAGTACGATGCCGCCGGGTTGAACGCGGGCGGGATCGTTGATAGCGTGTTGAAAGCGCTGCGGCATAACAGTGCCGGGGTGGAAGAGGCGCGGGCTTGATGGATGAAATTCCAGACCATCCTGCACAAGTGCCGGGCAGTGATGCGCCAAGCCACTGGCCTACGGGCGTGCGGCCAGTCTCGCTAGAAGGGTTATCCTATCTTGGAGTTGGCTCCAACGGTGAACTTCATTGGGACGGAAAGCCAATCGCTGTAAGAAAGACTTTCGATCTGAAGCCCTATCAGATTGTCTATGCGGTGCTGACACTCCTTGTCGCATCGGTAGGGGCGAGCGCCGCAGCAGTTTCCGCGTATATCGATTGGTCTGGTCCATCCAAAGTGCAGCCAAAGTAAAACTGGCCCTTAGCCAACCCACCGCCACACGCCCGCGGGGATCATAAAAATCAGCCATCCGTGGACCCAGGTTGCGGCAAGCCATAGTGCGATCCCGCCCAGCCAAGGCACCATTCCAGCCTTGCCCAGCGCGCTCAGTTTTGGCCAGTAGCTGGTCCGGGCCTCCCAGCCCTGCCACGCCGCGCCCATCAGCACCTGCTTCTTGCGGTCCTGCATGTGCGACCCGGCCAGGGCCAGGAACGCCACCGCAAGGCTGAGCACGACCACCCGCGGACTGGGGTTGACCAGCACGTGGACTACTGCCCACAACGCGAAGGACCACATCATCGGGTGGCGGGTGACATGAAACACGCCGTGCGGGGCTTTGGTTGCGAGCGTGGCTGCGCCGGGGGCAGGCATCGCCGGATTGCCGATGAACGATCCGACCAGCAACACCGAGGCGATCAGCATGACTATCGTGGCGACCGCCCAGGTTACATCACTGCCGCCATACCAGAGCAGCGACCCTTCATTGCCAACTGCGCGAAAGGCCATGACCATCCAGCCGAAAGTGGCCAAAGCGAACAGCGAATAAAGCGCGGGGAACGCCTTCTCTCCCGTGGCCCGCGCCAACGGCGCACGGAGCGGGTGCGACAGCGCGAAATGGGTGCCGACAAAGGCAGTCGACGCAGCGATCAGATTGGTGAGTTCCGGTGTCATACAATCCTCCCCTCAATCTCCCCTACCCTTCAAGGGAGGGGCTAGCACCAGCTACCAATCGTAGGCCTTGGGCAATGCCCCTTCAGTCGGCGAACCCTTGTAACGATCACGCAGCCGGGTCTGGTGATCCTTCAGCGGTTGTTCGACCCCGTCAATGAACACCATGACCACGCCCGAGCTCAGCTCGAGCGGATCGCCATCCCAGATCACCACATCGCCGACCCGGCCGGGGCGGAGACTCCCGAGCTTTTCTCCCAGCCCCATCGCTTCAGCCGGTCCAGAAGTGATCGCGGCGAAGGCCTGATTCCAGGTCAGCCCACTGGCCCCCGGCACCTTGCTCAGCGCCACCATGTTCCCGGCATACTGCGGCGCATAACGCGGCTGATCGAAGAACGCGCCGAGCGAGACCTTGACCCCGCCAGCTTTCATCCGCCCGACGTTGGATTGGGTGGCTCCCAATTGCTCAAAGTTGCCGGGCAGATCGCCGAGCGGAGTCGCCAGGACCGGCACCCCGGTTTCTGCCAGTTCGCAGAGCAGCACTTTAGCATACACTTCGGAGACAGGAGAGTTCTGTGCAGGGAAGAAGCGC
>CALMBN010000222.1 GCA_937860195.1 uncultured Novosphingobium sp. | reverse complement strand
AGCAGGAAGCGATCAGCCACTGGAAGGCCAAGGGCCTCGATTTCTCGAAGGTCTTCGCCAAGGCCGATGTGCAGGGGCCGGTTGCGACGAAGAAGGCCTTGCCGGGTTCGTTCATCGCCGGAAAGCGGTCAGACCCAGGCTTCCCGCCCTGCTGCTCGCCAGCGACGATCCCGAAGACCACCGCGCAGTGAACCTGCCGGTCAAGATCGGGCTCGACCGCCTCGGCCAGGGCCGGGAAGGCTGTGAACAGGAAAGCGATCAGGGTGGTGAGAATTCTGCGCATCGGTTTCAGATAGGCAACCGATTCTGAACCGCAACTGTCATTCCGCTGCAAGCGACTTGTGCCGAGCTTCCCGTCCGGCATCGGCGCGGAACTTTTCGAAAGCGACGCGGCTGTCGAAGCCGGGGTCCTTGGGATAGTCCTGATAGTGGCCGAGGATATAGTCGAACACCTCGCGCAGCTCTTCCTTGTGGTCGGGATGGCTGAAAATGTAGAGCCGGTTGGCTTTGACCGCTTCGATCACGCGCGCGCCGATCACGTCTGGTTCCATTCCATGCTCGTGCAGGCCCTGCAACCGCAAAGTCGCCGCTGGATCGACCGGCTTCATTGTGCCCTTTAGCCGGTCGGGGCGCAGATCGTCACTGGCATAGATCACGCTTTTGACCAGCCCCGGGCTCAGCACTGAAACCCCGATCCCGTATTGCAGCAAGCTGTAGCGCAGCGATTCCGACAACGCGCGGACAGCGGCCTTGGTCGTGTTGTAGATCCCGGGAGAGCCTGAGGAAAGAAACCCGGCCATCGACGCTGTGTTGATCACATGGCCGCCAACCTGCTCGCCCGTCTTCACTCGTTCGACCATCCGTGGCACGAAGGTCTGCACCCCGTTGATGACCCCGTGGAGGTTGACCCCCAGCAGCCAGTCCCAATCATCGTAGGAACTCTCTTCGATGGTCTGGAACAGGTTGACCCCGGCGTTGTTGACCACGATCGAAACCGGACCGAACTTCGCTTCGACTTCTTCAGCAGCGCGGGCAAAGTCTCCGCGGCTGGCAACATCGAGCTGAATCCCCATCACCTCACGATTGTCAAGGCTGGCCAAAGCCTGATCGATCGCATCTTGCCGGATGTCGGCAATCGCAACCTTGCAACCCTCGTTGAGCAAGGTCCGGACGATCCCGATCCCGACCCCATTGGCACCCCCGGTGACAAAGGCCGTGCGGCCAGCGAAGTCTCTCATCGTTTCTCCCTTCTGCACCCCTCCCCGCCGGTGAGGGGCATTCCTGGTCTCAAGTCTTCCGCCCCGCCTTCAGCGCCGTCTGCCGCACGATCTCGTCCCGGATCGCCGGGTTGCTGAACAGCATCGCAAAGGTCTGCTTGTATTCGGGGTTTTCGGGCAAGTGATCCTGCACCGCCAGCGTGGTCGCCTCGCCCCGTTCGCGGACACCATCCAGGAACTCGCTGTGCGTGAGGATGTACAGCTCATCCGCCAGAATTCCGCGCAACACGCGCTGACCGACCTCGTCCTTGGTCTGATAGAGGTGCATCAGGTTTCCACCATTCTGTCGCCGCTTGTCGGCTTCGGCATAGCCGCTGTCGGCCAGGTCAGCCGGGCGGGTCTTGCCTGCTTCGGCGATGTTCGATTGAACCGCGCCGGGACAAAATGCCGAGCAGATTACCCCGCGGCCTTCCAGCTCGGGCCGCATGCATTCCATCATGCTTGTGACGTAGGCTTTTCCGGCCGAATAGATTGCCGTGCCGCCAACCGGGACCAGCGCCGACATCGAAGCGGTGCAGACGATGTGCCCGCCCTCGCCATGTGCCAGAATGCGCGGCAGCACTGTGACGACCCCGTTGATCGCCCCGCCGACATTGACCCCATTGACCCAATCCCAGTCCGAAAAGGTTGCGAGTTCGGTCGGGCCGACCACCGCGACCCCGGCGTTGTTGACGAGGATATGGATCTTGCCGAACGCCGCTTCTGCCGCATCGGCGGCGGCGGAAAACTGCTCGCGATTGGTCACGTCCAGCTTGACCGCCAGCACATTCCCGCCGCCGGCCAGTTCATCGGTCGCGCTCGCCAGATGATCGTCGCGGATATCGGCGATCACCACTTTCATCCCCGCACCAAGCAAGGCCTTGGCAATTCCAAGACCGATCCCCGATGCACCCCCGGTCACAAATGCGGTCTTGCCTTCCAGATTCTGCATGCCACTCTCCCCAGGAACGCATTTTTGCGCCAAAAGAACACTGGCGCTTTTTGTATATGTTACTTACAAATTGCCAAGAGGAATCGATGGTGCCCAATACGGTGCTGCGAGACGGAGAGGAACCAAGCATGGCGCTAGCCCCGACCCCGGCGACACCAGAGTTGATTGCCGATACCAGCGGCACCTGGCCATCCAGCGGGGCAGCCTACTACGCATTATTCGCGATCATCTTCGCCACGTTCATGACTTTTTTCGACCAGACCGTGTTCGGCATGCTGGCGCAACGGATCAAGGTGGACTTCCAATTGAGCGATGAGGCGCTCGGCTTCGTTGGCGGCCCGGCCAGTATCATCTTCTATGTGCTGGTCGGCATCCCGATGGCGCGCCTGGCCGACATTTATCCGCGCAAGTTCGTTCTGGCAGGCGGGATGGTCGCAACGTCGGCGGTGATGATGGTGGGCGGCCTGGCGCAAAGCTTTAATCAGTTCATTGCCAGCCGGATGTTCCTGGGCGCAGGCGGTTCGGCCCACGCCCCGGCGGCCTATTCGCAACTGGCCGATGCCTTTCCCCCAAGGAAGATCACTCGCGCCTTTGCCCTGTTGCAGCTGGGGTTCATCGGCGGGACCACGATCGGGGTGATGTGGGGCGGCAAGCTGGTGATGCAGTCAGCTGACTGGGACGATGCGCCGCTGCTGGGAATGAAAGTCTTCGGCTGGCAGTGGCTGATGGTCTACATGGGCGGAGCAGGCCTGGTGGCAGCAATTTTGCTGTTGCTGGCGAAAGAGCCCGCTCGCAAGCTTCCGCCGGGCAAAACCAACACTCTGCCCGCCGATGCACCGGTCAGTCGCAAGATCGCGACCTTCCTCGGCTTCGATGCGCTGAAAGCGATCAGGGCACGCAAGGCGGTGTTCTATCCGATGTTCGGAGCTTTGGCGCTGGCTGCGATCGAAACCTTTGGTCTGGCTTTCTGGCGGGTGCCCTTCATGGTCCGCTCCTACGGCTGGAACGAGGCGCAGATCGGCGCGATCATGGGGCCGATGATGCTGGTCGCGAACCTGATCGGGATTACCTTGGGCGGTGTATTCATCGAATGGCTGGCCAAGCGGTACAGTGATGCCAATGTTCGCGGTGCGGCGATCCTGTTCGGCGGCTCGACCATCTGCGCGATCAGTTCACCACTGATGCCAACCGGCGAATCCTCGCTGGCGGTAATGGCGCTGGGCGGCGTGTTCGGTCTCGCTGGCGCAGTGCCGCAGAACGCCGCGATCCAGCGGATCGCCCCGCCTGAGATGCGCGGCCAGGTGACCGCATTCTATCTGTTCATGTTCACGTTCTTTGGCGCGATGGGCAGCCAGGTGGTCGGTTCGGTCGCTTACCGGATCGTCGGCAACGAGGCGGAACTTTGGAAAGCGCTGGTAATCACCGCCGCCATACTGCTGCCGATCGCCACCTTGCTGATGATCCGCGCAATCAAGCCTTACCGCGAGGAAGTCGCCCGGCTCGAAGCAGAGGGGCGTTGACTCGCCGCGCTGGCCCGCGCAGACTGTAAGCAACACATACAAAATTGGAGAGAGCCTGATGTCCGAAGATCGCATTGCCGCGCTGGAGTCACAACTGGCCCGGATGGAACAGCGCCTGACCCAGCGTGAGGACGAGCTCGACGTCAAAAAGCTGCAGTACCTATACGGCTATCTGATCGACAAATGCATGTACAACGAAGTGGTCGATCTGTT
>CALMBN010000221.1 GCA_937860195.1 uncultured Novosphingobium sp. | reverse complement strand
CGAGGACCTCGGCAAGCACCTCGGCTACCTGCCGCAGAACGTCGAACTGTTCGCCGGCACAGTGCGCGAGAACATCGCCCGCTTCCGCGACGACGCCACCGACGCCGCTATCGTCGAGGCCGCCCGGCAGGCGCACGCCCACGATCTCATCCTCGCCTTGCCGCAGGGTTACGAGACCCAGCTCGGCAACTTCGGCACCTATCTGTCCGGCGGCCAGCGCCAGCGCATTGCGCTCGCCCGCGCGCTTTATGGGAACCCCAAGCTGTTGGTGCTTGACGAGCCCAATTCAGCACTCGATTCCGAAGGCGAGGCGGCCCTGATCTGGGCGATCAAGGCCGCTACGGTCAAAGGGGCCGCGACCCTGGTCGTTTCGCATCAGCCGCAAATCGTGAACGCTTGTGACAATCTTGTTATCATGCGAAACGGTGCCATCGAGCATCATGGTCCAAAAGATACTATTCTTGAGCAGTTGCGCCAGGAAAATGCCCGCAACAACGTCATGGCGATGAAGCGGGAGTCGGGTGCGAATGTCTGATCTTTCAGCCGAAACCGACTACGAAGACCCGCAATCTGCGACAGAGCAGGCCACCGGACGAGAGATCCGCCGCGGGGTCTGGATCGCGACAGCTTTCTTCGGGGTGATTCTTGGCGCGGCGGCTCTGGTGCCGCTCGATGCGGGTGCATTGGCGCAAGGCACAGTCGAGGTATCAGGAAGCCGCCAGCTGGTGCAGCACCGCGAAGGCGGAACGCTGACCGCACTCGACGTGACAGAAGGCCAGTTGGTTAAGGCCGGAGACCGGCTTGCCGTGGTTTCGCAATCCGGGCTGGTTGCCGATGAGCGCAGTTTGACCGGCGAATACATCACCCTGGTCGCCCAGCGCGAACGGCTCAAGGCCCAGCTGGCGGGACGCCAGACTTTTGGCGATCCGCCTGAATTCCTGAACCTGTCACCAGAAGACCGGGTGCTGGCGAACAGCGCGCTCAGCGATCAGCATCAAATCCTGAAGGCCCAACGTCAGTCCTTGTCCTCGCAGCGGTCGGTCCTCGATCAGCGCGCAGGTCAAAGCGGCTCGATGATTGACGCAGCGGTGTTTCAGGCCAAGGCCAACCGTGAACAGCGCCGGCTGATCGGCGAGGAGCTCGATGGGCTGCGTTCACTGGAAGGTCGCGGATTTGTGGCGACAAACCGAATTCGCGAACTCGAACGGGTGGCTGCCCAGCTCGACGGCGAATATGGGGCCTTGCAAGCAGAGATGGCCCGTTCGCGCCAGTCGATAGGCGAAACAAAGATGCAATCGGTTTCACTTGGCAGCCAGCAGTTCGAAACCGGGGCAGAGCAGCTTCGCGACGTGCAGACCCAGCTTTCACAGGTTTTTCCTCGGCTGATTGCTGCCCGCGAACGGCTGGACAAGGAAACCGTGCGAGCCCCGGCAACTGGCCATGTTGTCGGGCTGAACGTTCATACCGTCGGCGGGGTTGTGGCACCGGGTGAAACCCTGATGCAGATCGTTCCGGACAACCGCGAACTGGTGATCTCGGCGAAAATGACACCGTCCGATGCGGACTCGGTCAAGATTGGCATGGATGGGCAAATCAAGTTCAGTTCGCTTCAAGACAGCAAGCTGCCAACGCTTACCGGAAAAATCAGCAAACTGTCCGCCGACAGCATGGAAGATCAGCGATCCGGCGTTCGGTACTTCGCGATCGAAGTGGTCGTGCCGGCCGGCGAGCTGGACAAGATCCGGAGCATCCGGGGCGAGTCAGCGATCCGCGCTGGCATCCCGGCAGAAGTCCTGATCCCGCTGCGCAAACGCTCTGCACTGCGTTATCTGCTTGACCCGATCGTCAATACTTTCTGGACCAGCGGGCGCGAGCGCTGACGCGGATCGGCTCTGGTCCACTTAGATCGGCGGACGCTGGTTCAAGCTGGCCGAAGCCTTGTGGTCCGCTCTGGCTGGCGCAGGTGCAGGCCTGCATCCCCGCGTAAAGTCCGGAACGCAGACACCTCCCCCCTTGCGAATAGCTGACGAAAGAAAGAGGGCCGGAGCATTTCTGCTCCGGCCCGTTCTAGGTGATGTTCGCAGGAGGAACATGGGTTGGCGGACCCGGGAGGAGGAGAGGGAGGAACCCCGGACCCGCCAATCTCGGCAATCAATAGTTGTAGGCGCGTTCGCCGTGTTCGTTGAGGTCAAGCCCTTCACGCTCGGCATCTTCGCTGGGACGCAGGCCAAAGACCTTGTCGATCGCAAAGAACAGCAGCGCAGAGACACCGCCCGACCAGACCAGAGTGACCGCCACGGCCTTCGCCTGGGTGATCAGCTGGCCCAGCATATCGTATTCGCCGGCCTTGTATGGGAACACGGTGTAATCGAGCCAGCCCTGCCCACTCAGCGCCGGATCGGCCACAATCGCGGTGCCCAGCGCTCCGACGATCCCGCCGATGCAGTGGACCCCGAACACGTCGAGGGTATCGTCATATTTGAACTTGTTCTTCACATAGGAGACGAAGAAGAAGCACACCGGCGAGACGACGAAGCCAAGGATGATGGCAGTTCCCGGATGGGCAAAGCCCGAAGCCGGGGTGATGGCGACCAGGCCAGCGACTGCCCCCGTAACCGCACCGAGCAGCGACGGACGGCCATGCTTGACCTGTTCGACCAGCGCCCAGCTGACAGCCGCAGCCGCAGTGGCAACGAAGGTGTTGATAAAGGCCACAGCCGTCACGCCATTGGCTTCAAGGTTGGAACCGGCGTTGAAACCGAACCAGCCAACCCAGAGCAATGATGCCCCGATCATGGTCATCGTCAGCGAATGCGGCGGGGTGGCTTCCTTGCCAAAGCCGACACGCTTGCCGATCATGAGGCAGCCCACAAGCCCGGCAATGCCAGCGTTGATGTGAACCACAGTCCCGCCCGCGAAATCGAGCGCGCCCCAGCCCCACATCAGGCCCATATCGGTCGGTGCCGCATTGAGGAAATCCGGGCCTGCCCAATACCAGACCATATGCGCGATCGGGAAGTAAACGATCGTCAGCCATGCGACGCAGAACACCATAAGAGACGAGAATTTCACGCGTTCGGCAAATGCCCCGACGATGAGCGCGGGCGTGATGCAGGCAAAGGTCATCTGGAAGATGATGAACACATATTCGGGCAGATAGACGCCGTTGGAAAAGGTTGCGGCCAATGTGGTCGCATCGACGCCCTTGAGGAACATCTTGTCGAAGCCGCCAATATAGGGATTGCCGCTGGTGAAGGCCATTGAATAGCCCCAGGCAACCCAGACGAGCGCGGCAACGCTGACGATCATGAAGACCTGCATCAGCACCGAAAGCATGTTCTTGGTGCGCACCAGGCCGCCATAAAAGAGCGCGAGTGCCGGAACCGACATCATCAGCACAAGAACCGACGACACAAGCATCCACGCTGTATCGCCCTTGTTGACCATCTCGGCGGTCGGCGTGAATGCGGCTGCGGCAGCCGCTTCGGTGACAGCGGCGGTCGTATTGGCCGCCGCCTCCTGTGCCCATGCGGGCAGGGCGGTCAGCGCGGTTCCAAGCCCGCCTGCCAGCCCGTATAAAGTCTTCCTGAAAATCATGCTTCCCCCTGTTTTTCTAGAGTGCGACGCTGTCGGTTTCGCCGGTGC
>CALMBN010000220.1 GCA_937860195.1 uncultured Novosphingobium sp. | reverse complement strand
GGGGGGGGGGGGGGGGGGGGGGGGGGGGGGGGGTTACGACGTTGGCGTAGGAACCCACCCCACTGCGACTAGGCGGCACAGCCGCCAAGTCTCATTGCCCCTCCCCACTGGGAAGGGGTAACTTCAACCCTTGCTATCGTCGACTTCCGAAAACTCGGCATCGACCACGTCTTCGGCGCTTTCGGCGGCAGCCTCAGCGTCAGGAGACGCCGCAGCAGCCTGCTCCTTCTCGTAGATCACCTGACCCATCTTCATGGCCTTTTCGGTAAGGGCCTGGGTCTTGGCGGTCATATCTTCGGGGTCGCCACCTTCGATCGCGGTCTTGGCTTCGGCAAGCGCAGCTTCGATTTCCGACTTGAGGTCCGGATCAAGCTTGTCGCCGTGTTCGGCCAGTTGCTGCTCGGTCGCATGGACCAGACTGTCGGCCGAATTGCGCGCTTCGGCGGCTTCACGCCGCTTCTTGTCCTCTTCGGCGAACTGTTCGGCATCCTTGACCATCTGGTCAATATCCGCATCCGACAGACCACCGGATGCCTGGATCTTGATCTGCTGTTCCTTGCCGGTGCCCTTGTCCTTGGCGTGAACATTGACAATACCGTTGGCATCGATGTCAAACGTGACTTCGATCTGCGGTACGCCGCGCCGTGCGGCCGGGATGCCGACGAGGTCGAACTGGCCGAGCATCTTGTTGTCCGCGGCCATTTCGCGCTCACCCTGAAACACCCGGATGGTGACCGCGTTCTGGTTATCTTCGGCGGTCGAATAGACCTGGCTCTTCTTGGTCGGGATCGTGGTGTTGCGATCGATCATCCGGGTGAACACGCCGCCCAGCGTTTCGATGCCGAGCGACAGCGGGGTCACGTCGAGCAGCAGAACGTCCTTGACGTCGCCTTGCAGGACACCGGCCTGGATGGCTGCGCCCATCGCCACGACTTCATCGGGATTGACCCCGGTGTGCGGCTCCTTGCCAAAGAATTCCTTCACCACTTCGCGAACCTTGGGCATGCGGGTCATGCCCCCGACCATCACGACTTCGTCGATGTCAGCAGCCTTGAGGCCCGCATCCTTGAGCGCCTTTTCCATCGGCCCCTTGGTGCGCTGGATCAGGCCTGCAACCATCTTTTCCAGGTCGGCGCGGGTGATCGTTTCCACCAGATGCAGCGGCGTGGTGGCCCCGCCTTCCATTCGGGCGGTGATGAACGGCAGGTTGATCTCGGTCGTCGCAGTGCTCGACAGTTCGATCTTGGCCTTTTCGGCTGCTTCCTTGAGCCGCTGGAGCGCCAGCTTGTCGGTGCGGAGGTCCATCCCCTCCTTCTTCTTGAACTGCTCGGCCAGCCATTCGACCACCTGGGTGTCGAAGTCTTCGCCGCCCAGGAAGGTGTCGCCGTTGGTGCTCTTCACTTCGAACACACCGTCACCGATTTCGAGGATCGAAACGTCAAAAGTGCCGCCGCCAAGGTCATAGACCGCGATGGTCTTGCCGTCGTTCTTTTCAAGGCCATAGGCCAGCGCAGCCGCAGTCGGCTCGTTGATGATCCGCAGCACTTCCAGGCCAGCGATCTGCCCGGCGTCCTTGGTCGCCTGACGCTGCGCATCGTTGAAGTAAGCGGGAACGGTGATGACTGCCTGAGTTACGGTTTCGCCAAGATAGGCCTCGGCGGTTTCCTTCATCTTCTGGAGAATGAAAGCGCTGATCTGGCTGGGCGAATAGTCTTCGCCGCCGGCCTTGACCCAGGCGTCACCGTTCTTGCCCTTGACGATGGTATAGGGAACCAGTTCGGTGTCTTTCTTGGTCACCGGATCGTCAAAGCGGCGGCCGATCAGGCGCTTCACCGCAAAAATCGTGTTGTCGCCGTTGGTCACGGCCTGGCGTTTGGCCGGTTGACCGATCAGCCGCTCACCATCCTTGGTGAAAGCGACGATCGACGGCGTGGTGCGCGCGCCTTCCGAATTTTCGATCACCTTGGGCTTGCCGCCGTCCATAACGGAAACGCAGCTGTTGGTGGTGCCAAGGTCGATACCGATAACTTTAGCCATTTTAACCCCATCCTTAGGTCTGGTCGTGGACACCGCTTCCTTGGCCCCCCGCGGTTGCGGCAAGGCCGCTGGGCGGCTCTTCACAGGGCGATATAGGAGCGGTTTTGCTTGGCACAAGGGCAGTGAGAGATTAGCGCTGCGCGTGATTGTTCAACGTTTGAAAGGCCCAATCCGTGATCCCAGCTCGCCGTATCACCGCTCCGTTCGCTCTCACGCTCGCCCTGCTTTCGCTGGGAGGCTGTCAACAAGCCGCGCAGGACGAAACCAAAGCGGCAACGACCGGCGCGCCGGAAAGCAAACCCGGACTGAGCGTGGCCGAAGGCAAGTTCCTGCTCCCCGCTGTTTCGGGCAATCCCGGCGCGGCCTATTTCCTGATCGACAACGAAAGCAACGGCACAGTCTCGATTGCCTCGATTGCGATTGCGGGTATCGGAAAGACCGAGATTCACCAGACCATGGGCGGATCAATGAAGCCGATTGACCGGATCGATGTCGAACCAAAGATCACGCTCAAGTTCGAGCGCGGCGGGCTGCATGTGATGGCCTTCGAAGTGAACGGCAGCCTCAAAGCTGGCGAAACCACCGAAATGACCATCACGTTTGCTGATGGCGACAAGCTATCCGCTCCGCTCAAGATCGAGGCGATCGGTGTTGCGATGGACCATGGGGATGGCCACTGAGCGAGCCCGCCCTCACCTGCCCGGTTGGCGGTGAACGACCACTGACGGCCGGCGAAATCGAGTTGGTGCGTTCGGTCTTTGGCCGTGCCATCGACTGTGACCGGGTGACAATCCGGCGCAAGCGCTGGTTTCCGCTGCAACCACGCCGGGTTACCATGGCCCCACGT
>CALMBN010000219.1 GCA_937860195.1 uncultured Novosphingobium sp. | reverse complement strand
GATCGTGATGACGGACATCGCCGGCGAGCTCGCCCTCCTGACCCGAGTGGTCGCGACGAACACCGGCGCACTGTTCCAGGAGATCAAGGCGGCTGGGGAGCTCGCGGAGATCCTGACCAACACCCTCACCCTCGGAGCGAGCTACGCCGCGCGCGCGATCGGATCCGAGCGCATCCGCATTTCCAGGGCATGCGAGAGATTCGCGCGAACACCGGCCATTGCCTTGGCGCCCAGTGCCTCGATTCGCGCGGCCTCTATTGCATCGAAGACTGCACCTGCGAGCGGGTCGGCGGGACGTCTGGCGGCATGAACCGCATCATCATGGTGCCGCAGCCGGAGCGCCATGCCATCGGCAAAACCGCGCGCCTCGGCCACCTGGTCGCGGGGCAAGGAGCGGCCCGGCATCGGAATGCGAAAATTCTTGCCGCTTTGCGACGGTGCGTCGGCGGTAAAGGCAAGCTCGATCTCCGGCTCGTGCGCCATTGCACGCGCCGTGCCGGTCAGGACCGATTTGAAAGCATCAAGGGGCGATTGTTCGGACATGATCGACCAAGCCTTAGCCGCGAAAGTCCGGCGGTGGAAGTTTGCGGATGGCTTCCTTGTCCGGGAAAGTTGCGGCCCAACGATGAGGCAGGGGGATGCTTTGCTGCGCGCTAACCATTTGTTTGCCTCTCTCGCTTAAGGACCAAGCTGCGGAAAAACGTCATAATTTTCCAGTCGGCAGCTTGAGGCGAAGTGTATTGCCAACGGGTTCCACATCAGGGGATGTTCTGCATCCCAATGCGCCGGGACGACGCATGGCGGAGCCGCGCCTGCGCCTTGGTTGGCACATCATGAGGCGTTTCAAAAAGCGCGGAGGAAAAAGCGACAAGGAAAAAGGCCGGGATCGCCGCCTGTCGATCCTGCTCTGGGCGGCGCTTATTTCGATGATTTGCGGCGCAATCGAATTCGGGCAGCCGCTGGAGGATCTGATCCAGGCCAGCCGCGACATGGTGCGAAGCCGCAATGCCACGATCAACGCAGTGGTGATTGGCGTTGACGATCGGACTGCGAACGAATTGGGCGGACTGAACTTTCCCCGGCACTTTGACGGTGAGGCCGTGGACAAGCTGTTTTCGATGGGGGCCAAGCGGGTCTTTTTTGACCGAGCCTATGCCGATCTTTCGACCCCGCGCGAGGATGAAGCCTTCGCAGCAGCCCTTGGACGACATCGCGGCAGGGTTTTTCTCGGTGTGATAAACACCAAGGATCCGACCACGGGCGAACCCACTGAAATTGCCCCGAGGCCCGAATTCATGAAGGTTGCCGGGGTAACGGCGATCAGTGGGAAAGTAACGCCGTTCGGCCTCTCTGCCAGAGTTACGTTCAATGGAGACCTGGCCGGAAAGCGGGTGCGTTCCATGTCAACCGTGCTCGCGGGCGTCGATGTGGAAAAACGTGATCATTATCGCCCGGATTGGGCGATCCAGGCGCTTTCCATACCCACCTTCAGCTTTGTCGACCTGGTTCGCGGTGGCATCCCGCAAGACAGGATTGCCGGGCGGGACGTGGTAATTGGCCCGACCGCGCCCTCGTTCAATGATCTTCATCATATCGCGTCGCAAGGCTGGCTTCCGGGCGTCTATTTTCACCTGATCGGCGCGGAAACGCTGAAGCGCGGCATTCCTGCCTATTGGGGCTGGATACCGGCATTTCTGGTCAGCCTCGGGCTCGCGCTGGTCCGGCAGATCGCCGTGGAACTGGCGAGGCGTTCGGGCTAGACGCCGCGCGAGGTGAGGATGATCTTCACCGTGCGCAGCAGGATCGACAGGTCGAGCCACAGCCCGGCGTTGGCGATGTAGGCCAGGTCATAGCGCAGCTTGTTGGCCGGGCTCGAGTGGTAGTCGCCGTTGACCTGGGCCAGGCCGGTGACGCCGGGCCGCACCGCGAAGCGCTCGGCGTAGCCCGACACCTCCCGGAGATAGCGCTCGACGAAGCCGGGCCGTTCCGGCCGCGGACCGACCAGACTCATGTCGCCCCGCAGCACGCTCCACAGCTGCGGAATCTCGTCGATCCGGGTGCGTCGCAGGAAGCCGCCGATCGAAGTCCGTCGAGGGTCGTCGAGGTCCGCCAGGATCTCCTCGCCGTCGCGTTCTGCACCCTGGTGCATGGTGCGGAACTTGACCAACGTGAACCGTCTTTGATCGCGCCCGACGCGTTCCTGACGGAAGAAGATCGGCCCCTGCGAGGTCAGCCGAACGGCCGCCATCGCGACCAGCAGGATCGGGCTCGACAGCAACAGCAGGAACGCAGCTCCGACCAGGTCGCCGAGGCGCTTGACCGGCGCCAACTTGCTGCTGCCGCCTCCCACCACCTCGATCAGCGGCAGATCCCGGATCCAGCGATAGCGGGTGCGGCCGAGCAGGCTCTCCCAAGGTCCCGGCAGCACCAGGATGCTCGAACCCGCCGGCCGCCGCACACCGCCCAGGCGGTCGACCAATCGCGCCTGCCAGCCGTCGACCGGCGCGGCGACGATGATGTCGTCGATGCGTTCATCCGCCATCAGCCGAGCCAGATCGTCCAGCGACCCCAGGCGCTGACCCAGGGGGGCCGGCGCCGAGACGGTGTCGTCCTCGTCCGGCGTGGCGACGAAGCCGACCACCTTGAGACCATGCCAGTGATGGGTCTCGATCTGCATCGCCAGCTCGAGCGCTTCGGCACCCCGGCCCCGGTCACCGTCGTTCCCGGCTGGTTCGCGGACACGTTGGGCGCGGGCCGGCTGCCGGACCGGGTCCGGGTCGTCCTCGTGGACTGCGATCTGGGAAAGGGCACCCAGGAGGTGCTGGAGGCCGTCCGCCCCCACTTGAGTGCCGACGCCCGGGTCTTCACCCAGGACTTCCACATCCCCGAGGTCCGCGGCGTCATCACCGACCTGGGGCTCCCGATGACCCACGTGGCCTACCAGCTGGCCGAGGTGGGTACGGGTTCGTGGCCGCCGGTTGACCCTCACTAACGTCGCCGTCCATGGAGATCAGCGGAGCAACAGCACTCGTCACCGGCGGCGCCTCGGGCATCGGAGAGGCCACCTCCCGGCTGCTGGCCGCGAACGGCGTCACGGTGGTGATCGCCGACCTGCAGGACGACAAGGGCACGGCGCTGGCCGAGGAGCAGTTCCGGCTCTACTACCAACCGGTCGTCTCCCTCCAGACCCAGCGCATGGTCAAGGTCGAGGCGCTCATCCGCTGGGAGGACCCCGAGCGGGGCATGGTCAGCCC
>CALMBN010000218.1 GCA_937860195.1 uncultured Novosphingobium sp. | reverse complement strand
TGGAGATCGGGGGCTTTCTCGTCCCCCCCTCCGTCGAGCCCTTCGATCATCCCAGGCTGGTGAAGCTGCCCCCCGAATTCGCCAGCCGGTCGAGCAGTGGCGCCGGGGTCCAGTAGCCGGGATCGCCGTGCGGATTGGCGGCAAATTCACTCATCCGCCGGCGGACTTCCTCAAGGCCAATGAGATCGGCATGAAACATCGGCCCGCCGCGCGAGGCCGGAAAGCTTCCTTAATGATCGCCCTCTATGTTCAAGGCCATGTTCGGGTTCGGCACCAAAATGAATCAGGTCTTCCGCAGCCGCTGGAAAGCGGTGACCTGGTCACTCGGCATCCTGCTGACCGCCTATTGCACAGTGCCGGTGGTTGATCAGGCCCGCCAGCACGAAACGGCCAAGGCCGAGCATGCCAAGGCGGCGCACAAGTCGGCTTGGGCGAAAGACTGAGGTGTATCGGCTGATTCTCAGCAATTGGAAGCTCACATTGATCTGGGCGATCGGGATCTGCGCCAGCACGGGCTTTTTCTTCGCGGGGCGCGGTGACGAGCAGTTGTTAGCGAGCGCTGACCAGGCCCGAGGTAATGCGAGCGCCGAATCAGAAGTGATCAATCCGGTCCAACCGACCTATGCCGATTCAGACGAGGAAACGACCGACGACTGGGGCGCTCCCAACGAGCGCTGAACCACAGCCAGAGCCTGGTCGATGATCGGGCCTTTCATCCAGCGCTTTGCTGCGCGTTCGCCAGCCGCTTTGCCCATCGCAATGCGCCGCGCCGGATCATCCGCCAATGCTGCGATTGCATGGGCCAGCGCCAAAGCGTCGCCGGGCGCAGTGACTTCCCCGCAGCCCGCTACTTCAGCATAAAGCCCAGTGCCCGGTTCAGCTGTCGCCACTACCGGCCGGGCCGAGGCGAGCATGTTGGTGAGCTTGCTGGGCAAGACCAGATCCGCCGCCCCGGCGATTTGCGGCAGCAGGTGCAGGTCCGCCATGGTCAGCATCGCCCCCATCTGTGCGGCGGGCTGAAGATCGTGGAGCTGGACATTGGGCAGGCCAGCGGCCAGTCGTTCCAGCTCCTCCCGGTTTGGCCCTTCACCGCAGATCACAAAGCCGATTTCGGCGCGGTCTGCCAATAGCCGTGCCGCCTCGACCACGATCTCGATCCCCTGTTTGCGTGCGATATTGCCCGAATAGAGCGCAACCACTTTGCCGTTGAGTCCCCATTCGGCGCGGATCGATGCGGCGCCGGCCTGATCGGGCGCGAACCGCGCATCGGACCAGTTGCGCATCTCGAACACGCGGGCCGGAGCGACACCTTTCTGCACCAGCTTGGCGCACATTTGCGGGCTGATCGTGGAGACATGGTCGCCGAGTTTGAGCAGTGCTGCTTCGACCCAGCGGGCCAGTTTTGCGGCTGGCTTTCGTTCGTCCATCAGGCCGGTCGCCAGTGCCGCTTCGACTTCGAAGTCCTGCACATGGATCCAAAGCCTGGCTCCAGCCAATTTTGCTGCCAGCCAGGCTGTAAAGACGCTGAGCAAGGCGGGGGCAATCGCGATAACCAGGTCTGGTCGGCCGGTCTTGCGGCTCAGTGCCGGTGCCAAAGCGGACAGGGCGAAACTGGCGAGGTGCACAATCCGCTTCAGTCCGCCCGGTTCGGCCGGAACGTAATGCGGGCAGCGGGTGATCTCGGCTCCGCCTTCTGTAGTCGTTCGCCAGCCGCCGCCGGCATAGCCCGGATCAATCCGCCACCGCGGATAATAAGGCTTGCCAGCCACCACCCGGACCTGCGCGCCGCGTGCGACCAGCGCTTCGGCGAGCCCCTGGGTATAGGGTCCGATCCCGACCGGTTCGGGCGCATAGTTCAATCCAACGATCAGCACGCGGCGCTTGTTCATCGGTCGAGCCATTTGCTGAGCGCGGCGAGCTGGCGCGATTGGCGGCGCACATCGGCGTGCGAGAGATCGCGCAGCGTGCGGAACACGCGTGAGCTGGCCCAGCCGAGCCTGCCGCCCGTGCCGACGGTCTGACCGGTGACTGGCGCACCGCCCGTTACCTTTCGTTTCCCGGTGATCCGCTGCGCCAGCTTGCTCGGCCCATCCTTCAGCGCCGCCGCAGCAAGCCCCGCGCTCTGCCTGGATTCCAGCTCTTGCAACAGCAGGTCGGGCGCAGCAGCCAGCAGGGCAGCGGGGGTCGGAATGCCGGGATCGGTGGTGAAATCGATGGTCAGGCCAGGCCGATACTGCGCGGTCAGTTCCAGCAACATCCGTGCGCCCTCGCGCCAGCCGTGTTCGTCCGCAGCTGCCCAAAAGCGCGGCCAGTCGATCGGTCTGGCCCGCAGCAACAGGTCGATGTCAGCAAGGATCAACGGCCCGCAATCGAGCCGGTGGCTGTAGACTGCATGGACGATCAGGTGGGCCAGCAAATCCTCCGGAGCGAGATAACGCAAGCCATTCGCGCCGACCTCCGCCCGGCCCCGCAGCACCGTTTCATCGGCCAAGGGACTGGCATGATCGAGCCGCCCGTCGCGCTCCCACAGGTGCTGGTGCAGCTCGATCAATGTGCCACGCGGGGCAACCAGCGGCGGCATATGCTTGTCGATCCGGACGATTTCGGCCAGCGACATCTCGGCCGGCCCGGCTTGCACATAGCCTGCCGCAAGCAGCGCTTCGAACGCCGGGATCACCACTTCAGGGGCGACCAGCAAGTCGAGGTCGCGCATCGGCCGCTGTGCTG
Organism: uncultured Novosphingobium sp.; assembly: GCA_937860195.1. Taxonomy (GTDB): domain Bacteria; phylum Pseudomonadota; class Alphaproteobacteria; order Sphingomonadales; family Sphingomonadaceae; genus Novosphingobium. Next base: position 5,296 of record CALMBN010000218.1, on the reverse strand, counting down.
GATCGGGATAGGCGTGGGCGGCCAGCCAGGCACCTTTGAGCGCAATCGGCGCAAATCCCCGTGATTCGAGAATTGCGCAAGTCTCGGCCAGTTCGGCCTGCTGGACCATGGCGGTCATGGCGGCGACCCGGTGTGCCGCCTGCCAGCGGGCCGCAATTTCAACCGGGATTCCTGCATTCAAGCGGTGCTGGGCATCAAGCAAGGGTTGCAGGCGGTGCTGGGCAGCGATCTGGTCGAGTTCGCTCCAATCGGCAGCATCCAGCGCCGACAGGTCCGGGTCAGCCGCCGTTCCGAGCAATTCCAGCAGGACGCGCCGCAGCGCCGCACGGTCCATCGCCTTGGCCGGGTCAGTTGGTCTTCTTGGGCACGGAGAAGGTCCCGGTGATCCGTCCGCCGCGCGGAGCCGCGCCGCTTCCGCCCAAAGCCGGAGAACCGCCGCCGACCCGTCCATCGATGGTCGAGAGGCCGGAGTCGAGATCGATCGTCAGGCGTCCGCCGGTCAGCCGGTCTGTTCCGCGTAAAAGCACGACATTGCCAGCCAGGGTAATCAGCCGCCGGTCAAAATCGTAAATCGCGACATCGCCAGTCGCGGCCTGATTGCCACGGGTGATCCGCACCCCGCCGACTGCGTCTACCCGGTGGATCTTGAAGCCGCCGCCGTCGGTCGAAAACGCCATGGTGGTGCGCGCGGCGCGCAGGGTCAGGTCACCCTGCGTGATCACGACATTTCCGGCCAGAATTGCCCGGTTGGCCTTGCCTTGCAGTTCGCCATGGTCCGCAGCGAAGCTGACCGGGGCATTGCTGTTGTGCCCGCTGAAGACCTGCGCGGCGCTGGGGGCCAGCGTCAGGATCGCCGCCGCGCCAAGCGTGAAGCCGCCCAGCAGCGAGCGCAGCCCGGTTGCCATGATCGTGCGGCGGTGGGACATGCTCATTGCGGAATCCTGAATTGCTTCTGTTCGAATCGCATCCTGACGTTGCCATCCAAGGTCAGCACCCGGTTGTCGAGATCGGCACTTAGCCGCTGGGCGCTGAAAGTGCCAGACGGAATGGCTCCGCTGACCCCGCCACTGCCGAGCACCCGCCGACCGTTGAGGTCGATCTGGACGTTCTGGGTGCTCATCCGGTAGCCATCAGCGGCAGTGAATACCACCGGGCCTTCGACCATCACGATTTCATCCCGGTAGTTGTAGCTGCCGCGCACTGCGGTCAATTCGGCCGGGCCGTCGGTCAACCGGATCCGCGCGGCAAGGTTTTCCATCCACACCACTGGCTCCTTTGCCGAGACCTGCACCGCACTGCCGGCCGTGACGGTGAAGGGCCGCTGATCCTTGTCTTCGCCCCGATACATCGCGCTGTTGACCCGCAGCCGTTCGGTGGTGACCGCAACCTTGTTGCGATCGAGCAGAAAGCTCAGCTCTTCACCGGTGAACAGCGGTCCAATTATCATTGCCGCTGCGACGACACCCACAAGCCCCGGCAGCCAGACTGCCAGAATCCGCACTTTGCGATCGTGTGAGCCACCAGGAGCCGCCCAGTGGCGGCGCTTGTCGCGGATGAGGTCGGCAGTTTCGGTCATCGAACGGGTTAATCAAGCCTCGTGGCTGAACAGATCCTTGTCGGCCCAGCCGGCCAGATCGAGCCGGGCCCGGTGCGGCAGAAAATCGAATGCGGCCTGGGCAAGTTCGGTCCTGTGCTCGCGGGCCAGACGCACGGCCAGGATGGCATGCATCGCATGAAGATAACGGACGTCGCTGGCAGCATATTCGCGCTGGGCTTCGCTCAATTCCGCGCCGCCCCAATCGCTCGATTGCTGCTGCTTGGAGATTTCTTTGCCGAGCAATTCGCGGACCAGATCTTTCAGGCCGTGCCGGTCAGTATAGGTCCGCACCAGCTTGCTGGCGATCTTGGTGCAGAACACAGGGGCGGCCACAACGCCCAGATAATGTTCCAGCGCGGCCAGATCGAACCGGGCGAAATGGTAGAGTTTGACCCGCGCCGGATCGGCCAGCACCGCTTTCAGGTTGGGCGCAGCAAAGCTGGAACCCGGCGCAAACCGGACCAGATGCTCGTCTCCGCCGCCGTCTGAGATCTGCACCAGACACAGCCGGTCACGCGGGGTGATCAGTCCCATTGTTTCGGTATCGACCGCAACCGGTCCAGGTCCCAGCGCTCCGGCGGGGAGATCTTCTTCGTGGAGATAGACTGCCATAGGCCTGAGTGCTTAGGCTGATCCGCGCAGGGATGAAAGCCCTGCAATGGCGGAGCGCAAACAGTGCCCAATTGCGATGCAGTCCCCCAAAGCTGGCGTGCCGCGCTCGACCCGGTGCTGGCCACGCCGAAGTCGCGCGCGCTTGGCGGGTTTCTCAAGGCAGAGGAAGCTGCTGGCAAAGCGATCTACCCGCCGCGTGGGAGCCGTCTCGCGGCGCTGGAATTAACCCCGCTCGATGCAGTCAAGGTCGTGGTTCTCGGGCAAGACCCCTACCATGGACCGGGGCAGGCGCATGGTTTGAGCTTCTCCGTCCAGGACGGCGTGCAGGTTCCGCCCTCATTGCGCAACATTTACAAAGAGCTGGAAAGCGATCTCGGCCTGCTGCGGCCCGCTTGCGGCAACCTAACAAATTGGGCCCGCCAGGGTGTGCTGCTGCTCAATGCCGTGCTCACGGTCGAGGACGGCAAGCCCGCTTCGCACCATGGCAAAGGCTGGGAAGAGATCACCGACGCAGTGATAGCTGCCGTCGCCGCCAAGGCCGAGCCGTGCGTGTTCCTGCTGTGGGGCAGCCACGCCCGCAAGAAAGCGCCGAGTGTTCCGGGACTGATGCAGTCGCACCATCTGGTCCTCACTGCGCCGCACCCCAGTCCGCTTTCGGCCTATTCAGGGTTCCTGGGCTGCAAGCATTTCAGCCAGGCAAATGCCTTTTTGACGGCGGCAGGGCGCGGGGCTGTAGACTGGCAGCTCTGAACCCGCCACAATCTGATCATGGCCTTCGAACTTCCGCTCACCGACACCGCCCTGCTGCTCCAGCAATCGCTCCAACGATTCCTGACCGATCACCCCAAGCCTGGCTGGCGGGACCTCGCTGAACTTGGGCTGATGGCGGTTGGCATTCCCGAGGGATCGGGCGGAGTCGGCGGCGAAGCAATCGAGCGGGCGACGATCATGGCCGAACTGGGCCCGGCGCTGGCCGGGTCGGATTGGCTGTCGCACCATCTCGGCGCGAGCCTGCTGGCCCGGCTCGCCCCCGATCACGGGTTGCTGGGCGCATTGGCGGCGGGCGAAGCGCGGATCGCGGTGGCGTTCGGGGACAGCGGCGAAGTTCCGCTGGTGGCTGGCGCTGCTGCGGCAGACTGGCTGGTGCTGTGCGGCGCGGCGCGGACGCTGCTGGTCAAGGCCGATGCAGCCGGCCTGTCACGGCGGCAACGGGCGATGCTGGACGGCACGCTGTCTGCCGATCTCTCGATTGCGGCTGGTATCGAATCCGATACCGTGCTGGCCGAGGGGGCCAATGCGGCTGCAGCGCGTTGCTGGGCGCTGGATGCCCGCAATGCCGCACTGTGCGCCGAAGCTGCGGGCTTGATGGCCCGGATGCTGACCGATACCGCCACCTACCTCCAGCAGCGCAAGCAGTTCGGCGTGCCGATCGCCACGTTCCAGGTGCTGCGCCACCGGCTGGCCGACATGCAGATGGCGCTGCTCAAGGCCGAGGGGCTGACCGAGCGCGCAGTGCTGCGCGAAGGCGGCGAGGGATGGGGCCATGCCGTCAGCGCTGCCGTGGTGGAAACGATCGATGCCGTGCGGAGCGTCGGTGAAGGCGCGGTTCAACTCCACGGCGGGATGGGCGTGACCGAGGAACTGGCGCTCGGCGGCCAGTTCAAGCGCGGGCTGGCAATTGGCGCGACGCTTGGGTCAAAGAGCGGGCATTTGGCGCGGCATGCCGAACTGGCCTAGCCCAGCACTGCCCGCGCGATCAGATCGCGCTGGATCTCGTTCGAACCGGCATAGATCGTTGCAGCGCGCCCGTTGAGATAGCGCGGGAGCGCGGTGGCGAGCAGATCCGGACTCTGCCCGTCGGCCACTGCCCAGCCCGCCAGGCCGGCGATCTCACAGGCCAGCACATCGATCCGCTGTGCCGCCTCGGTCCCCTGAACCTTGAGCACCGAGGCATAGAGCCCGGCTTTGGCTCCGCTCGCCCCGATCGATTTCAGTTCCAGCGCTTCCAAAGCCTCGAGCGTCACCGCCTCGCGCCGCAGTTGCTCGCGCAGCACCGGATCGTCGCCCGCTTCGCCCTCAAGCCGCGCCAGCGAGGCAAACAAGCTGGGGGCATAACGCCCGCCGCGCTCAAAGGTCAGCAGATATTTGGCGACCGACCAGCCGTCGTTCTCCTCGCCCAGCCGGTTGGCAATCGGCACCCGGACATTGTCGAAAAACACCTGATTGAGCTCGTGCTCTCCGGCCAGCGAAATGATCGGATCGACCTTTAGCCCGGGGGTGGCCATGTCGATCAGCACAAAGCTGATCCCGGCTTGAGGTTTGCCTTCCGACGAGGTCCGGACCAGCGCAAACATCCAGTTGGCAAAATGCGCGTGGGTGGTCCAGATCTTCGACCCGTTGAGGACGTAGTGATCGCCGTCTCGCTCGGCTTTGAGCTTCAATGAGGCCAAATCCGATCCCGAACCCGGCTCGGAAAACCCCTGGCACCAGTAATGCTCGCCCGACAGAATCTTTGGCAGGAAAAACGCCTTCTGCGCATCAGAGCCATAATGCATCAGCACCGGCGCGACCATCTTCAGCCCTTGCGGCAGCAAGCTCGGCGTTCCAGCCCGCGCGCATTCGGCGGAAAAAACATACTTCTGCAGCGGAGACCAGCCGGTTCCGCCATATTCAACCGGCCAGTCGATCGCCCCCCAGCCTTTGGCGGTTAGAATCTTCTGCCACGCGGTCGAGTGATCGGGATGAGCGAAAACCGAAGTCACCCTTCGCCCGGCCCGCGCCAGCTCCGGCGTCAGGCTTGTCGCAAGAAAGCTGCGTACTTCGGTGCGGAAGGCGGCAAGATCGTCAGGCTGGGTCATGGCTGCAAACTTGACCTATCGACCGGACTTGGCAAGCGTTTCCAGCACTGCCTCTGCCAACCGCTCCCCGAAGTCCGGCCCTTGTTGCGGATACAGATAGGGCTCGATCAATTCCGCCTCGATCAGCGCCAGCTGGCCATCCTCCAGCCGGACCATGTCGATCCGGGCATAAAGTGGGGGCGCGGCGAAGGGCAGCATGGCCATCACCGCTGCGGCAGCGGCGCGGTCA
>CALMBN010000217.1 GCA_937860195.1 uncultured Novosphingobium sp. | reverse complement strand
ATCACGTCGGGGTTCAATGTTTATCCGACGGATGTGGAACAGGTTTTGCGCCAGTGTCCCGGCGTGCAGGATCTGGCCATCGTGGGTGTTCCCGACCGGGAACGGGGCGAACTGGTCAAGGCCGTGGTCGTGCCGGCCAAAGACAAGCCGTTTGACCGTGAAGTCTTTGAAGCCTACGCACGCGAACACCTGGCGAAACACAAGCGCCCGCTGGACGTGGAGATCTGTAAAGATGATTTGCCGCGGAATTTCCTGGGCAAGGTCTATCGTCGCAAGCTGCGCGATCCCGAAGCGCTACCGGGCGCACTGAGTGAGATTCCACCCGTCGCCGCCGATCCTGCCGCGGCACCGTTCGCCGACATGCCAGTTCCACTTACTGCAACGCTGGTCGACATGCTGGTTACGCTCTCAACCATGGCAGGCCTTCAGCCCGGTGTGGTGCTGCCTGTGGCGGTTGCCCGGGCGGTGCCGGTCTCTGCCAGCGGGACTGTCATCGCCAGCGGCTCGGTCGGCAGCGCCGATGACCGCATTGCGATCAAACTCACCCGGATTGCCTGAAGGAAACCCCTGTCCATGACTTTGCACACCCGCGGCTTCGACCTCCTGAAGGAAGTGGATGTCCGCCTTTCAGTAGAACTAGGCCGCACAGAAATGAAACTCAAAGATGTGCTCGCCTTGGGTGAGGACAGTGTTGTGATGCTCGACCGGCTGACCGACGAGCTGCTTGATGTCCTGGTCAACGGCACGCTGATCGCGCGCGGTGAGATCGTCGCCGAGGGCAACCGGTTCGGCCTCAGGATTGTCGAAATGGCTGGTTCCGCCGCTGATAAGGTCGCGGTCTGATGTTGCTGTACATTTTCAAGCTGCTGATCGTGTTGCCGATGATCGGTGGTCTCGCCTGGGGCTGTCTGAAACTCGCACAGAAGGCGCAGGCCCGGATTGGCGGGGTACAAGGCGGCAGCAAAGCCGTGCGGATCGTCGAGACCATGATGCTCTCGCCGACGCTCAAGCTGGCGGTGATCGAATTTCACGGGCGCGAAATTCTGGTGTCCGCCTCGCGGGCGGGGCTGACCCGCATCGCCGAAGCCCCGGCACGGGAGACGATGGAATGAAGTGGCTCTCCGCACTGCCTCTGGCCATCTATCCCACCCTCGCTCATGCGCATGTCGCCATCCCGGGCGCGCTTGACCGGGCGTTTGGGGCGACTGGCGGGGCCAGCGGCCAGAGCATGACCCTGTCGCTCCAGCTGCTGTTGATAATGGGGCTGCTGACCCTGCTGCCCAGCCTGCTGCTGATGATGACCAGCTTCACCCGTATTCTGGTGGTTCTCTCGATTCTCCGGCAAGCCTTGGGGCTTCAACAGAGCCCGCCGAATCAGGTGCTGGTCGGGCTCAGCCTGTTCCTCTCGCTGTTCATCATGGCCCCGACCCTCGAGCGGGTGAACACGCAGGCCATCGCCCCTTACAGCGCCGGGACAATCAATGCCGAGCAAGCAATTGCGGCAGGCGGCAAGGAGTTCCAGGCCTTCATGGTCCGCCAGACCCGCAAGCATGACCTGCAGATGTTTGCCGAAATGGCAAAAGCTCCCAAGTTCGCGAGGGCCCAGGACGTGCCGTTTTCGATCCTGCTTCCGGCTTTCGTAACCAGCGAACTCAAGACCGCGTTCCAGATTGGCTTCATGCTGTTCTTGCCGTTCCTGGTGATCGATCTGGTGGTCGCATCAGTGCTGATGTCGCTCGGCATGATGATGATGAGCCCGACAATTGTTTCGCTGCCGTTCAAGCTGTTGCTGTTTGTGCTGGTCGATGGCTGGGCGCTGCTGATGGGCAGTCTGGTGGCGAGTTTCGGGTAGTATCATGGATGAAACCGCAACCCTGCTCTCGCTGATCGACAGAATGCTGTGGGTCACCGCGCTGGTCGCTTCACCGGTTTTGCTCGCCAGCCTCATCGTCGGGCTGGTCGTGGGAATCGTCCAGGCGGCAACTTCGGTCAACGAGCAGACGCTGACCTTCGTCCCCAAGCTGGCAATCACCGCGATAGTGCTGGTCGTGATGGGTGCGGCGATGTTTGCGCTGGTGGGAGACTTCACTCAGGAGATTTTTGCCGCCATCGCCGGTCTGGGCCAATGAATACTCTCGATTTCGGATTCGGTGCGGTTGAGGCCCAGCTTTGGACGCTGGTCTTCCTGATGACCCGGATCGGCGCGGCACTGCTGGCCGCGCCTTTTTTCAGCGCGGCAGCGGTCCCTGTCCAGGTTCGGGTCGGGATCACAGGAGCAATCGCTGTGCTGGTTTCGGCCTGGCTCCCGATAATCACGCCGCCTGCGCTGCTCTCGCTCGCGGGGGTGCTGGCAATCGCCAGCGAAGCGCTGATCGGCCTCGCACTCGGCTTCGTACTGCAATTGTCGTTTGCCGCTCCGGTCATCGCAGCCGAACAGATCGGTGGCGCAATGGGGATGAGCATTGCTTCAACCGCTGACCCGGTCAACGGTGCGCATACCCCGGTGCTGGGCCAGTATTTCACAGTGATGCTGACAGTGATCTTCCTCGGACTTGGCGCGCATCTGGTCTGGTTACGGCTGCTCGTCGAAAGCTTTACAGTGTTCCCGCCCGGTGGGGCCTGGTTCGGCGTGGCGCAGATTGAGCGCCTGGTCGGCTTTGGCAGCGAGATGTTTATTGCCGCTGTAGCGATCGCCATGCCAGTCACGCTGGTGCTGCTGCTGGTCCAGCTCGCCAGCGGTGTCCTGAGCCGTTCCGCCCCGGCACTCAACCTGTTCGCGCTGGGCCTGCCGGCCGGGATCCTTGCGGGACTGGCCGCACTTATTGCGGTCGCGCCCCTCAATGCTGACCAATTGGTCGTGCTGAGCGAGGAAGCGGTGCAGCAGGTCGGCGCCCTGCTTGCCCGATGAGCGGCGAGAAGACCTTTGCTGCAACCGACAAGCGCCGCCGTGAGGCTGCGCTTAAAGGGGATGTCCTGCGCAGCCGCGAACTGGCGACAGCAGTGGCCATGCTGGTCGGCACGGCGTGGCTGATGTTCGGCGGACCGGTGCTGTTCGAGCAGCTGACCTTGGCGCTTCGCCAAGGTCTGTCGTGGGATCGCGGCGCGGTTGAGCAGTTCGAGCCTGGACAAGCGATGCTGGGCATTTTGTGGTCGGTCTTGCCGCCGCTGCTGGCGCTTGCGCTGGCAGTGCTGAGCGCAGTCGCCGCGCTCCAGCTTGCGCACGGCGACGGACGCTGGGTTGGCGCAAATATGCTGCCAAAAGGTTCGCGGCTCAATCCGCTGTCCGGACTCACGCGGATGTTTGGTGCGCAAGGCTGGATCGAGGTCGGCAAGGGCATATTGAAGATCAGCCTGCTTGGAACGATTTGCTATATCTGGGCCAAAGGCAACCTGGCAGACCTGCTCGGACTGGGCCGGGCCGCTTCGCTGGGTGGTTCGCTGCGTCAATCGTGGAACGCGGCTATCGCGTTATTGTTCTGGCTTTCAGCGGGCCTTGTCGTAATCGCGCTGATCGATTGGCCGGTGCAGTGGTTGCGCCGGTTCATGCGGCTACGGATGAGCCAGCAGGAACTGCGCGACGAGCACAAGGAAAGCGAAGGCTCGCCCGAACGCAAGGCCGCCCAGCGCCAGCGTCAACGCCAATATGCCAGCGGCGCGGTCGCCAAGGCGATGCGTGAAGCGCAGTTCGTGCTGACCAACCCGACCCGCTTCTCGGTTGCGATGGGCTATGATCCGCTCAAATCGGGGGCCCCCGTGGTGCTGGCCAAGGGGCGCGGCGAGAAGGCCCAGGCGATGCGACAACTTGCCCGCGAATTGGCGGTTCCGTTGATCGAAGCTCCGGCGCTGGCTCGCTCGGTCTATTTCACAACCCGCGAGAATCAGATGATCCGCGAGGAGCTCTATGGCGCAGTCGCCGCCGTGCTGGCCTATGTCTTTTCGCTTCGCCGGGGCGAGCCGCGCGAGGTCCCGCCGATCGAAGTGCCGGTGATGTTGCGGTTCGATGCCGAAGGGCGGCTGGACCCGATGGCTTAAGGCGCACGCGCCGCTGCCGTTCTAATCGGCATGCCGACCACGACTGCGACATCTTCGATCATCACCGCGCTTGGCGCAGGGAGCGGGGTCGACATGGCCGGGCTGGCGCAGAGCCTGGCCAGCGCCTCGTTCGCGACCAAGATCGACCGCAACACCTCGCGCTCCGAAACAGTCGAACGGCAAATCTCAGCGGCATCGACGCTAAAGAGCACGCTGCTTCAGCTTGCCAGTTCAATCGGCGACCGGGTGCGGGCAGGCGACCTTTCCAGCCAACCGGAAATCAGCAACCCGATGGTCGCAAATGCCTCCAAGGGAGCAGCGACGGGGAGCGGGACCTACACGCTCGAGGTGACGCAGCTGGCGACCAATCAGGTGTTGAGTTCGGTTCCATTTGCGGCCGCGACAACCCTGGCCGGATCAGGGAGCCTGACTTTCCGGTTCGGTACAGTCGCAGGCGGCGCCTTCAATGCGGATCCCGGTCAGACCCCCGCAACGGTTGCAATCCCCGCTGGCGCAACACTGACCGATGTCGCGGGAGTGATCAACGCCGCCGGGATGGGAGTGACCGCCTATGTCGCCACCGGCACCGACGGCGCGCATCTGATGCTGAAAGGCCAGGAAGGCGAAGTGAATGGTTTTGTAATCGAGGCCGCCGAGACGCTTGGTGACGCCGGCCTGGCCGCGCTCGCCTGGACCCCGGCCAGTGCCCCGGCGCGGCTTCATTCGTCAGCCGTCAACGCTCAATTCAAACTCGATGGCTTGGCGATGACCAGCGCCACAAACAAGATTTCCGATCTGGTTCCCGGCCTGAACCTGAACCTTAATGGCACCAATCCAGGCAGCCCTGCCACGATCAGGTTTTCCGATCCGGCGACATCTGTCACCGCATTCATGAATGACCTGGTCAGCGCGCTGAACGAGCTGGCTGTGCAGCTCAAGACTCAAACCGATCCGCTCACCGGCGACCTTGCCCGCGATAGCGGGGCGCGAGCAATGCGGCGCGCGTTTGGTCAATTCGCCGGTAGCACGGTCATGCCCGGCGCGCTGAGCGGCGAACCGGCGACTTTGGCCGATCTTGGCCTTGCGACCAATCGCGACGGCACCTTCCGGCTCGATTCCACGCGGTTAACCGCAACGCTTAAATCCGCACCCCAAGGTGTCGCGGCGATGTTCACAACCGGACTTCACGGGGTCTACGCCAGCTTCGACAAGCTTAGCCGCAGCCTGACCGCCGCAACCGATTCGGACACGCTGGCCGCATCGCTGATCCGGCTGACCGCCCAGAAGCAGGACCTGAGCAAAGAGGCTGCCAAGCTGGTCGAAGCCCAGGAAAAACTCCGCGCCCGGCTGTCCAGACAGTTCGCCGGAACCGAAAGCCGGGTCGCCGAGTCCCGTTCAACCCTGTCATTCCTGAAAAACCAGATCGATGCCTGGAACGCGAAGCGCAACTGATGCACGGTGTCCGTTCCCCGCGTGAGGCGTATCGCAGAGTCGATTTCGATGCCCGGGTGGCCGGGGCCGATCCGCGCCAATTGGTGCTGTTGTGCTATGAGCAGCTTGGCACCGCGCTCGGCGCGGCAATCCATGCCGCAGCGGCGGATGACAATGTCCGCAAAAGCGCCAGTCTGACCCGCGCGCTCGCTGCAATTACCGCCTTGCAACTGGGACTTGATCATCGCCAACCGGTTGCAGCAGCGCTCAATTCCTTCTTCGAGGCTGCACGGCAGGCGGTGCTGGATTGTGTCATCGCTTTCGATGCCAAGCTGCTGGAGCAACTGCGAGCCGACCTGACGGACCTGTCCCTGGCCTTTCGACAGGCCGGATAGTGTCCAAATTGGTTCTAATCGATCAGCGGATAGCCGC